>NZ_VWWM01000156.1:0-202 GCF_011752945.1 Paraburkholderia sp. Cy-641 | reverse complement strand
TGAGCACGACGAACAGCAACGTGGCCTCGCTGTCGACATCGTCCTCAACAGTGGCAAGCTCCCTGTCGACCGGCCTGAGCACGACGAACAGCAACGTGGCCTCGCTGTCGACATCGTCCTCAACAGTGGCAAGCTCCCTGTCGACCGGCCTGAGCACGACGAACAGCAACGTGGCCTCGCTGTCGACATCGTCCTCAACAGT
>NZ_VWWM01000155.1:0-246 GCF_011752945.1 Paraburkholderia sp. Cy-641 | reverse complement strand
AGTGGAACAACTGGTTCGGGTTCACGCCGTGCTGGCGCGCGACCATCGAAACCGACTTCCCCGGCTCAAGGCTCTCCCGCACCATCGCCAACTTCTGCTCCGCCGTCCAGCGCCGCCGACGCTCCGGCCCCGTCAACACTTCCATCACTTCCTGTTTGTTGTTAGTCAGAATCTATGGTCGCCCCCATTTTTGCAATGCTGGGTTCAACGATGTTTCGGGCTTGCTCAAATCTATTCGGCGTCTTC
>NZ_VWWM01000154.1:0-255 GCF_011752945.1 Paraburkholderia sp. Cy-641 | reverse complement strand
AACCTCAACGAAGACGCCGAATAGATTTGAGCAAGCCCGAAACATCGTTGAACCCAGCATTGCAAAAATGGGGGCGACCATAGATTCTGACTAACAACAAACAGGAAGTGATGGAAGTGTTGACGGGCCCGGAGCGTCGGCGGCGCTGGACGGCGGAGCAGAAGTTGGCGATGGTGCGGGAGAGCCTTGAGCCGGGGAAGTCGGTTTCGATGGTCGCGCGCCAGCACGGCGTGAACCCGAACCAGTTGTTCCACT
>NZ_VWWM01000153.1:0-280 GCF_011752945.1 Paraburkholderia sp. Cy-641 | reverse complement strand
GCAATGTGCCGTGGACGCTGCATCACCAGCATTGGGATCACGAGATGCTGAAACCGGCATCGCAGTGCAAGCCGATCACGTATCCGAAGCCCGATGGCAAGCTCACGTTCGACCGGCTTTCGTCGGTATTCATTTCGAACACGAATCACGAAGAGAACCAGCCCGCGCATCTGACGCTGAAAGACCCGACCGTGCCGGTCAACGTCAACTGGCAGACCTATGCGGGTCCGGAGTCGCGCTACTGCCCCGCTGGCGTGTATGAATTCGTCAAGAACGATGA
>NZ_VWWM01000152.1:0-300 GCF_011752945.1 Paraburkholderia sp. Cy-641 | reverse complement strand
GCACAGCGGGCTGGGCAGCACTGGATGCAACTGCGCCGGGAGCGATGGAGAACGGGCGGCATGACGCGGCCGGTACGTTGCCGCACGGGAAGTACCGGTGTCCACACGGGAGTCACGCATGGCCCCGGCCTGCCGCACCGGCGTGGGATGAGCGTGGTGTGGGGAGGGACAGGGAGGAATCGGGCCGTAAACGGCCGGACCCCGGCACTCAGGTCGAGAAGCCGGGGTCCGTGTTACAGCATGAGGAGCCTGACGATTACCTACTTTCACACGGGCAATCCGCACTATCATCGGCGTGGA
>NZ_VWWM01000151.1:0-549 GCF_011752945.1 Paraburkholderia sp. Cy-641 | reverse complement strand
TGAACATCGCGAAGAACTACTCGCACATCCTCGTGCCGGCGACCGCTTCGGGCAAGAACATCGCGCCGCGTATCGCGGCGAAGCTCGACGTCGCGCAGATCAGCGACATCACGGCGGTGGACTCGCCCGATACGTTCGAGCGTCCGATCTACGCGGGCAACGCGATCGCCACTGTGCAATCGGCTGACCCGATCAAGGTCATCACGGTCCGCACGACCGGCTTCGACGCGGTGGCAGCCGACAGCGGCAGCGCAGCGGTCGAGAAGATCGAAGCCGCCGCCGACGCGGGCCTCTCGCAGTTCGTGAGCCGTGAAGTGACGAAGCTGGACCGTCCGGAACTGACGAGCGCGAAGATTATCGTGTCGGGCGGCCGGGGTCTGGGCAGCGGCGAGAACTACACGAAGGTTCTGGAACCGCTGGCGGACAAGCTCGGCGCGGCGCTGGGCGCCTCGCGCGCGGCGGTCGACGCGGGCTACGTGCCGAACGACTATCAGGTGGGTCAGACCGGCAAGATCGTCGCGCCGCAGCTGTACGTCGCGGTCGGCATCT
>NZ_VWWM01000014.1:0-147985 GCF_011752945.1 Paraburkholderia sp. Cy-641 | reverse complement strand
GAGTACGCACACGCCAAGCTCGACGCCCTGCGCGGCGGCGCGCTGCTTCAGGCGGATCGCCGCCGACAGCCCGGCCGGGCCGCCGCCGACGATCACCACGTCGTATTCCATCGACTCGCGCGGGCCGTACTGCTCAATGAGACTTGCGGGGGTCATTGATGCTCCTCTTACCGTTAGAATGCTTTTTTCGGGTTCGTATTGTGGGCGATCGATCCCCGCACTGCAACCCGATGAGCGTAGATTAGCACGATCGTTCTATTTCGTGATGCGGTATCGAACCGTCGCGACGGTCCGGCCGCACCCCGTCAACCGCAGTTGTCACCACAACCGAACAAGGAACGACAATGGGCCGTTCGATCAATCTGGAAGGCAAGGTCGCGCTGATCACCGGCGCCTCGAGCGGGTTGGGCAAGCGCTTCGCTCAGGTGTTGTCGCAGGCGGGCGCCAAGGTCGTACTGGCGAGCCGGCGTACCGAGCGTCTGAAGGAGTTGCGCGCGGAGATCGAGGCATCCGGCGGCGCGGCGCACGTCGTGTCGCTCGACGTGACCGACTACCAGAGCATCAAGGCGGCCGTCGCGCATGCGGAGACCGAGGCCGGCACGATCGATATTCTCGTCAACAACTCGGGCGTGTCGACCACGCAGAAGCTCTCCGAGGTCACGCCCGCCGACTTCGAATACGTGTTCGACACGAACACGCGCGGCGCGTTTTTCGTCGCGCAGGAAGTCGCCAAGCGCATGATCATGCGCGGCAACAATGCGCAGAAACCGTCGTACCGGATCATCAACATCGCGTCGATGGCGGGGTTGCGCGTGCTGCCGCAAATCGGCCTCTATTCGATGAGCAAGGCCGCGGTCGTCCATATGACGAAGGCGATGGCGCTCGAATGGGGCAAGCACGGCATCAACGTGAACGCGATCTGCCCGGGTTATATCGACACGGAGATCAACCATCACCACTGGTCGACCGAGCAGGGGCAGAAGCTCGTGTCGATGCTGCCGCGTCATCGCGTCGGCAAGCCGGAAGATCTCGACGGGCTGCTGTTGCTGCTCGCGGCGGACGAATCGCAGTTCATCAACGGTTCGGTGATCGCGGCCGACGACGGCTTCGGGCTCGCCTGAGCGCGTCCGGGCGCGAGCTTTTTTCAACGTTTCAATGCTTCAAGACAGCAGGGAAGAACGGAAGTACAGAATGAGCGATTTTCACGCAGTTTTCGAAATGGCAATGCCGATTCGCTGGGGCGACATGGACGCGTTCGGCCACGTGAACAACACGGTTTACTTCCGCTACATGGAGCAGGTGCGGATTTCGTGGTTCGAGCAGATGGGTTTTCTCGGCGGCACCGAGGGGCAGGGGCCGGTCATCGTCAATGCGTCGATGGAGTTTCTGAAGCAGTTGCACTATCCGGGCGACGTGATCGGCCGGATGTCGGTGGCGACGCCGGGGCGCAGCAGCTTCGATACCGCGTTCGAACTCGTGCGCGCCGACGAACCCGATACGCTGTATGCGCGCGGCGCCGCGCGCTGCGTGTGGATCGACTATGCGGCGGGCAAGTCGGTGCCGGTGCCCGATTCGCTGCGTGCGGCGATCGAGCGTGCGGCGCTCGTGAAGGCGGCCTGACAGCGCACGCTACGCGCGGCGATCCGGTTCTTTCGCTCAATTCCCGAGCAGCCGCTGCAACAACTCGGTCGCGTTCCCCGTTTCGTATTTACGCATGAGCCGCGCGCGGTACACGTCGACCGTGCGCGGGCTGATCTCGAGCACACGGCCGATCTGCTTGCTGGTCTTGCCGGTCACGAGTTGCGCGGCGATTTCGCGCTCGCGTGGCGTGAGTTCCACGGCGACGCGCCGTGTCGCGCTCAGATCCTCGAACGTCCAGACGCCCGCCGCGTGCGGGTCGGAGCGCTGCTGCGCGCGGCCCGTTACGTGGCACCAGAACAGTTCGCCGTTCGCGCGTTTCATGATGCGGTCGTCCGCGTAGCTGCCGTAGGCGGTCATGATCGGCGGAATGCGCGCGCCTATCCGCTCGAATTCATCGGCCGACGGATACAGCACCTGGAACGACTGGCCGATCAGCGCCTCGCGCGCGTAGCCGAAAATCGACGCGAGTTCGTCATTGCAGTCGTCGATAATCCTTTCGCGCGACAGCACGAGTCCGATCGGGGCAAGGTGAAACGCGGCGCGGTAATCGAGGGCGGGCATGGGCGGGCGGCAAGTACTTATGTATTTTTGCGTATTGTGCCGTATGGCGGGGCCAGCGTACTCTTTCGGGCAAATAACGGCGCGGCGCGATGCATACCGGTCGGGCCCGGCGCACGGGTCGCCGCGGATGGCTAGAATGAGGTAGCGGCATCATGGCGATGCCGGATTCGCCGTCAGCGATGCGAGCCGCAACGATCGGGCGGCCGGCGCTCCGGTTTCGGGTTTCCATAGAGGAAGGGACAAACTGATGAACAAGGTCTATCCGGGCGCCGCCGAGGCGCTGAAAGACATCGTCAAGGACGGGCAGACGTTCGCCGTCGGCGGCTTCGGGCTGTGCGGCATTCCCGAGGCGCTGATCGCGGCATTGCGCGATTCGAAGGTGCGGGACATCACCTGCATCAGCAACAACGCGGGCGTCGACGGTTTCGGCCTCGGCCTGCTGCTCGAAACGCGCCAGATCAGGAAGATGATCTCGTCGTACGTCGGCGAGAACAAGGAGTTCGAGCGCCAGTACCTGGCCGGCGAACTCGAACTCGAATTCACGCCGCAGGGCACGCTCGCCGAAAAGCTGCGCGCGGGCGGCTCGGGCATCCCGGCGTTTTTCACGAACACGGGCTACGGCACGCTGATCGCCGAGGGCAAGGAAACCCGCCAGTTCGGCGACAGGCAGTACGTGCTCGAACATTCGCTGACCGCCGACGTCGCGCTCGTCAAGGCATGGAAGGCCGACAAGTCGGGCAACCTGATCTACCGCCGCACCGCGCGCAACTTCAATCCGATGTGCGCGATGGCGGGCCGCATCACCGTCGCGGAAGTCGAGGAGATCGTCGAGGTGGGCGAGCTCGATCCGGACGCGATCCATACGCCGGGCATCTTCGTGCAGCGCATCGTGCTGAATGCGCATCCGGAAAAACGCATCGAACAACGTATCGTCCGCGCGAAAGGAGACTGATCATGGCATGGACTCGTGACGAAATGGCCGCGCGCGCGGCGCAGGAATTGCAGGACGGTTTCTACGTGAACCTCGGCATCGGTCTGCCGACGCTGGTCGCGAACCACGTGCCGCCGGGCGTCGAAGTGTGGCTGCAGTCGGAGAACGGCCTGCTCGGCATCGGCCCGTCGCCGACCGAGGAAGAAGTCGACGCGGATCTCATCAACGCGGGCAAGCAGACCGTGACCACGTTGCCGGGTTCGTCGATTTTCTCGTCGGCCGACTCGTTCGCGATGATTCGCGGCGGCCACATCAATCTGGCGATTCTCGGCGCGATGCAGATCAGCAAGAAGGGCGATCTCGCGAACTGGATGATCCCGGGCAAGATGATCAAGGGCATGGGCGGCGCGATGGACCTGGTCGCGGGCGTCAAGCGCGTGGTCGTGCTGATGGAGCATGTCGCGAAGGGCGACCAGCACAAGATTCTCGAAGAGTGCACGTTGCCGCTGACGGGCGTGGGTGTGGTCGACGAGATCATTACCGACCTCGGCGTGATCGAAGTGACCGATGCCGGCCTGAAGGTGATCGAACTGGCGCCGGGCGTGACGGTCGACGAGATCAAGGCGAAGACCGGCGCGTTGCTCGACGTGAGCGCGGTGAGCTGAGCTTGTGGTGACATTGCCGCTTCGCTTGAGACAGGCGGGGCGGTGATAGGCGGTTTTTGGGGCGGGCGAGACGCGAGTCTCGCCCGTTCTGTTTTTGTGCATTCGAATCTTGCATGCCGTCCTACGTCTTCCGGCTAATCCTTGTCGCGCGGCGAAGCGGTTTACAATCGTCGGCAGATCGAGCACATGATGATTTTCGTTGTGATGTCAGTCATATCGCTGCCGTAGCGAGCTGTGTTCAAGATCCCGCGTTCAGGATCCCGTGTTCAAGACCCATCAGCCGCGCCTTTGCAAGGACCTCAGATGACCGCAACGACTTCCGCTTCCACCGCCGGGCGGCCCGAGCCGCGTCAACGTTACGTGCAGTGCGCGAGCGCCGCCGGGCTGCATCGCGTCGCCTATACCGAATGGGGCGACCCGGACAATCCGCGCGTGCTGGTGTGCGTGCATGGACTTACGCGATCGGGGCGCGATTTCGACCGCCTCGCCGCCGACTTCGCCGAGACCTATCGCGTGGTTTGCCCGGACGTGGTCGGCCGGGGCTTGTCGTCGTGGCTCGCGAACCCCAGCTTATACGGAGTGCCGCAGTTCGTCGCCGACATGGTCACGCTGATCGCGCGGCTCGACGTCGAGAGTGTCGACTGGTTCGGCACGTCGATGGGCGGTTTGATCGGCATGGGGCTCGCCGGTCTGCCCGCAACGCCGATCCGCAAGATGCTGCTGAACGACGTCGGGCCGCACCTCGAACCGGCGGCCGTGAAGCGTATCGGCGACTACCTCGGCAAACCGGTGCGTTTCGAAACGCTGCAGCAAGGTATCGATTACGCCGCTGAACTTGCGCAAAGCTTCGGTCCGCTCACGCCGGACGAATGGCGCGAAATCAATACGCCGCTTTTGCGCGAACAGGACGGTGCGTGGGTGCTGCGCTACGACCCGCGCATCGCGCAGCCGTTTGCCGCGGTGACCGAAGACGCCGCGAAGCTCGGCGAGGCCGCGCTCTGGCATTCGCTCGCAGCGTTCCAGGGACCGGTGCTCGTGGTGCGTGGCGAGCAGTCCGATCTGCTCTCGCGTGAAACCGTCGCGAAGATGGTGGCGAGCGGCCCCGCCGTATCGAGCGTGGAGATTCCCGGCGTCGGACACGCGCCGGCATTTCTCGCGGCAGACCAGATCGCGATCGCGCGGCGGTTCTTCATCGGTGACGGCGCGAACGCGTCATAATATTAGGCTACGCGTGGCATGGACCGTTCGTGGCCCGTGGCGCGCGGAATGCATTTCGACCAACCCACCCGTTCAGGATTTTTTATGGCAGTCATTCGTCATCACGTCGGCAAGCGTCTTTCCGAAATCGCCGTGCATAACGGCACCGTGTATCTCGCGGGGCAGATCGCCGAAGACACGGATCAGGACATCACGGGTCAGACGCGCGAGGTACTCGGCCACATCGACCGTCTGCTGGCTGAGGTGAACAGCGACAAGTCGCAACTGTTGTCGGTGCAGATCTACATCTCGGACATGGTGCACTTCGCCGGCATGAACGCAGTGTGGGACGAGTGGGTCGCGCAGGGCGACACGCCGCCGCGCGCCACCGTCGAGGCGAAGCTCGCGAACCCGAAGTGCCTCGTCGAAATCGTCGTGGTCGCGGCGCAGCGCGGCTAGGCCACGCCCAACGCTGCATGCCCGTTACGCAGTACCGTTGTTGCAATCCCGTTGATTCGTTTGGCCCGGCGGGCCGTCGCACCATGAATACCGAAACCGTTACGAACGCGCCACATCCCCATCCGTCCTTCGACGAAGCGATGGCGTTCGTACGCGAGCATGCGGGCGAGGTGCGGCTGTCGTCGGGCGAATTGCTCGCGGATCACGCGGCGGGCACGGCGTCGATCATGCGCACGCTCAACGTCGATCCGCCGGCCGTGCTGGCCGCGGCGCTGTTTGCGCTGACGCCGCATTTGCGCGATCCCGAGCGCGTGATCGCCGACAACTTCGGCGAGGAAGTCGCGCAACTGGTCGGCGACGTGCGCAAGCTGCTGCGTCTCGGCACGGTCAGCCTGCGCGCGGCGCAGAATGCGATGCCCGAAGCCGGGCGCGATGCGCAGGCCGCGCGCCGTGCCCAGGTCGAGGCGCTGCGCAAGATGCTGCTCGCGTTCGCGCAGGACATCCGCGTGGTGCTGATTCGGCTCGCCTCGCGCCTGCAGTCGCTGCGCTATTACGCGGCGGCAAAAGTCACACCGTCGCCCGACGTGGCGCGCGAGACGCTCGATATCTACGCGCCGCTCGCGAACCGTCTCGGCATCTGGCAACTGAAGTGGGAACTCGAAGATCTTGCGTTCCGCTTCGAAGAGCCGGCCACGTACAAGCGCATCGCGAAGCTGCTCGACGAGAAGCGTGTCGAGCGCGAGAGCTATGTCGCGCAGGCGATCGAACGATTGCAGCAGGAGCTGGCCGCCGCGCATATTCATGCCGAGGTAAGTGGCCGGCCGAAGCATATCTACAGCATCTGGCGCAAGATGCGCGGCAAGGAACTCGATTTCGCCGAGCTTTACGATGTGCGCGCATTCCGTGTGATCGTGCCGGATATCAAGGACTGCTACACCGTGCTCGGTATCGTGCACAACCTGTGGCAGCCGGTGCCGAGAGAGTTCGACGACTACATCTCGCGGCCGAAGCCGAACGGCTACAAGTCGCTGCACACGGTCGTGATCGGCGACGACGGCCGCGCGTTCGAAGTGCAGATCCGCACGCAGGAAATGCATCGCTTCGCCGAATATGGCGTGGCCGCGCACTGGCGCTACAAGGAAGCGGGCGCGCGCGGTTACGGCGGCACCTTCGCGGCGAACGAGAAGTATGACGAGAAGATCGCATGGTTGCGCCAACTGCTTGCGTGGAAGGACGAAGTGTCCGAGGGCGAGCATGGCGCGGAGCGCGCGGCGCAGCCGTGGGAGCAACTGCGTCAGGCCACGCTCGATGACGACCATATCTACGTATTGACGCCGCAGGCGCGCGTGATCCCGTTGCCGCACGGCGCGACGCCGCTCGACTTCGCGTATCACCTGCACAGCGAGCTCGGGCATCGCTGCCGCGGCGCACGCGTCGACGGCGCGATGGTGCCGCTCAACACGGCATTGCAGAACGGGCAGACGGTCGAGATCGTCGCGGTGAAGGAGGGTGGTCCGTCGCGCGACTGGCTCAACCCGCAGCTCGGCTATCTGCAGAGTTCGCGCGCGCGGCAGAAAGTGCGCGCGTGGTTCAACGCGGTCGATTTGCAGGAGCACATCGCGAACGGGCGCGCGATGGTCGAAAAGACCTTGCAGCGCGAGGGCAAGACCTCGGTCAATCTCGATCAGCTGGCGGCGCGGCTCGGCTTCAAGACCACCGACGATCTGTTCTCCGTGGTCGGCAAGGAAGAGTTCAGCCTGCGGCTCGTCGAGCAGGCGCTGCACGATGCGCCGCCGCCCGCGCCCGAGGTCGATGCACCGGAGAAATTCGAGAAGCGCAGCAGCGGTGCGAGCGTCGCGCGCGGCGCGTCCACGGGCGTGCTCGTGGTCGGCGTCGACGCGTTGCTCACGCAGCTCGCGCGTTGCTGCCGGCCGGCGCCGCCCGACGATATCAGCGGCTTCGTCACGCGCGGCAAGGGCATGTCGGTACACCGCAGCGACTGCGCGACGTTCCGCCGTATGGCCGAGCGCGCGCCGGAGCGCGTGCTGCAAACGGCATGGTCGGCGGATGTGATGAGCGGGCGCGGCCACTCGGTCTATCCGGTCGATCTCAGCATCGAAGCGACGGATCGGCAAGGACTGCTGCGCGACATTTCCGAAGTGTTTGCGCGGGAAAAGATGAACGTGATCGGCGTGAAGACGCAATCGCGCCGCAACGCCGCGTTCATGCAATTTACCGTCGAGGTGTCGAGTTCCGCGCAGATTCAGCGCGCGTGCACGCTGCTCGGCGAAGTGACGGGCGTGGTGCGGGCGTCGCGCAAGAACTGAGGCGCGTGATGCGTTGCGAGGGTTTGCAGGGCAAGCGCTCGCGCGTCCGTTCGATGAACGGAAATACTGCTCGCGACCTCAACGTGAAATTTAAAGTCTCCGCATAAAAGTACTTGCCAAGTTTTTCTGGACCCCATATACTCTCGTCTCTTCAGGCTCGTAGCTCAGCTGGTTAGAGCACCACCTTGACATGGTGGGGGTCGTTGGTTCGAGTCCAATCGAGCCTACCAACGAAAAAGAAATTCCGGCTTGGCCGGGGTTTCGCAAACTGCAGTAAGCGCCTTGGCGCAAAAAGGCCGGATACGGCTGAGGGCGAAACGGTTATGGCACCGCGAACGTTGACCGAAACTACTTCGGAGCGACGCTAGTCGAGGACCACTTTCGCCAATGTAGTTTGCAAGAAGTGTGAATGCGGCCCCTCGAAAGCGGGGCCGCATTTTTTTTGTCTTTTTCTTTTTTGACCTGCTTGTATGTGCCGCGCCGGTCGGCACCACGGAGAACGCAATGGTTTCGATACGTTTGCCTGACGGTTCTGTTCGACAGTACGAGCATCCGGTGACCGTCGCCGAAGTGGCCGCCTCGATCGGCCCCGGCCTCGCGAAAGCCGCGCTCGGCGGAAAAATCGACGGCGAGCTCGTCGACACGTCCGCGCTGATCGATCGCGACGTGGCGCTTGCCATCGTCACCGAAAAGGACGCAGACGGTCTTGATATCATCCGCCACTCGACGGCGCACCTGCTTGCGTACGCGGTGAAGGATCTGTACCCGGAAGCGCAGGTCACGATCGGGCCGGTCATCGACAACGGCTTCTATTACGACTTTTCCTACAACCGTCCCTTCACGCCGGAAGATCTCGACAAGATCGAGAAGCGCATGCAGGAACTCGCGAAGAAGGACGAGCCGGTGTCGCGCCGCGTGGTGTCGCGCGACGAAGCGGTCGAGTATTTCAAGAGCATCGGCGAAAAATACAAGGCCGAGCTTATCGAGGCGATTCCCGCCAGCGACGAAATCAAGCTGTACTCGCACGGCGGCTTCACGGACCTGTGCCGCGGCCCGCACGTGCCGTCCACGGGCAAGCTGAAGGTCTTCAAGCTGATGAAGGTCGCGGGTGCGTACTGGCGCGGCGACTCGAAGAACGAGCAACTGCAGCGCATTTACGGTACGGCCTGGACGAAGAAGGAAGATCAGGAAGCGTATCTGCACATGCTCGAAGAAGCCGAGAAGCGCGACCACCGCAAGCTCGGCAAGCAGCTCGACCTGTTCCATATGCAGGACGAGTCGCCGGGCATGGTGTTCTGGCATCCGCGCGGCTGGACGTTGTGGCAGCAGGTCGAGCAGTACATGCGCCGTCGCGTGAACGACGCGGGCTACCTCGAAATCAAGACGCCGATGATCATGGACCGCTCGCTGTGGGAGGCGTCGGGTCACTGGCAGAACTATCGTGAAAACATGTTCACGACGGAATCGGAAAAGCGCGACTACGCGATCAAGCCGATGAACTGCCCCGGTCACGTGCAGGTGTTCAATCACGGTTTGCGCTCGTATCGCGATCTGCCGCTGCGTTATGCGGAGTTCGGTTCGTGCCATCGCAACGAGTCGTCGGGCGCGCTGCATGGCCTGATGCGCGTGCGCGGCTTCGTGCAGGACGACGCGCATATTTTCTGTACCGAAGACCAGTTCATCAGCGAATCGATCGCGTTCAACACGCTGGCGATGAGCGTCTATCGTGACTTCGGCTTCGACAATGTCGAGATCAAGCTGTCGTTGCGCCCCGACGCGCGCGCTGGCACCGACGAAACCTGGGATCGCGCGGAGCAGGGTTTGCGCGAGGCGCTGACGGCCTGCGGCGTGACCTGGGAAGAGCTGCCGGGCGAGGGCGCGTTCTACGGCCCGAAGGTCGAATATCACATCAAGGACGCGCTCGGCCGCTCGTGGCAGTGCGGCACGTTGCAGCTCGACATGGTGCTGCCGGAGCGTCTTGGCGCCGAATATGTCGCCGAGGACAACAGCCGCCGCCGCCCGATCATGCTGCACAGGGCAATCGTCGGATCAATGGAACGTTTCCTCGGGATTCTGATCGAGCACCATGCTGGTGCAATGCCCGCGTGGCTCGCGCCGATGCAGGTCGTCGTCATGAATATCGCGGAAAGTCAGGCCGAATATGCGCAGTCTCTAGCCCAATCGTTGCAAAAACAAGGGGTTAGAGTTGAGGCTGATTTGCGCAACGAGAAGATTAGCTATAAAATACGCGAGCACACGCTGGAAAAGGTCCCGTACCTGCTCGTGGTCGGCGACAAAGAGCGTGAAGCACAAACGGTAGCCGTGCGTGCCCGTGGCGGTGTCGATCTGGGTGTGATGCCTGTCGATACCTTCATTGAGCGTCTGCGCCAGGGCGTGCAGTCGTTCAATTGAGCCACTTGGCAGCCCGGCTCGTTTTTTTTAATTTTTAGAGGAAACGTAACATCGCTACTGATAAGTCTGCGCACCGCATCAACGGTGAAATTACAGCACCCGAGGTGCGACTGGTCGGGGTCGAGAACGAACCGCTCGGCATCGTGAAACTCGCTGATGCGTTCCGTATGTCGGAGCAGCAGGACGTGGATCTGGTTGAAATCGCGCCGCAAGCGGTTCCGCCGGTTTGCCGTTTGATGGACTACGGCAAGTTCAAGTACCAGGAAGCGAAGAAGCAACACGAGGCCAAGCTCAAGCAGAAGGTGATCCAGGTCAAGGAAGTCAAATTCCGCCCGGGTACCGACGACGGTGACTACAACGTCAAGCTGCGCAACCTTGTTCGCTTCCTCGAAGACGGCGACAAGACGAAAATCACGTTGCGTTTCCGTGGCCGCGAAATGGCTCACCAGGAAATCGGCATGCGCATGCTCGAACGCCTGCGCACCGACCTCGACGAAGTCGGTCAGGTCGAGCAGATGCCGAAAATGGAAGGGCGCCAGATGATCATGGTGCTCGCGCCGAAGAAAAAGAAGTAAGCGCAAGGCAGTTGGCCGGAGCGGCGGCGCACCATGTGGTGCGCGCTTCGGTGGCAAAAATTTGCAAGGTGCCGTGCCGGGTGTCTGTCACGGTATCGGAAGGTTTCGGAACGGCGCACATGCAAGTAGTGTGCGATGGTTCCCGAAAAGCGGCCGCTGGCGGTATCGGCGGTCTGCATACCAAGTGGAATGGGTTTCGAAGGGCGGGAAATGGCCAACTGGCCGACCGCACACCCATATCCATCTAATAATGGAGTTGTCATGCCGAAGATGAAGACCAAGAAGAGCGCTGCAAAGCGTTTCGTGGTGCGTCCGGGCGGTACCGTCAAGCGCGGTCAGGCCTTCAAGCGTCACATTCTTACCAAGAAGACCACCAAGAACAAACGCCATCTGCGCGGCTCCACGGCAGTTCATGATTCCAATCTGAACTCCGTTCGCGCAATGCTGCCGTTCGCTTAACCCTTAACCGACACTCATAGGAGCGAAACATGCCTCGAGTAAAACGTGGGGTTACCGCACGGGCCCGTCACAAGAAGATCATCAAGCTGGCCAAGGGTTACCGCGGCCGTCGCAATAACGTCTATCGCATCGCCAAGCAGGCGGTCATGCGTGCAGGCCAGTACGCCTACCGCGATCGTCGCAACAAGAAGCGTGTGTTCCGCGCACTGTGGATCACGCGTATCAACGCGGCGGTGCGTCAGCACGACATGACGTACAGCGTGTTCATCAACGGCCTGAAGAAGGCGTCGATCGAACTGGACCGCAAGGTGCTGGCCGACATGGCTGTGTTCGACAAGGCTGCTTTTGCTGCGATCGTTCAGCAGGTGAAAGCCGCCGTTGCAGCCTGATTGCGCTTCTGGCAATTAAAACTGCGTGGTTCGTTGCAGCGAACATCCGGTAGTCCCGGTGACGCTGCAACAAAAACGGGGCTCCTCACCGAGCCCCGTTTTTGTTGGTAGAACCAGTTTTGTTTCGATAGAACACTGACGTTGAAATGATGGGATCAATGGATCTGGACCAGATTGTCGCCGACGCGCAAAAAGCCTTCGCAGAAGCCTCCGACGTCACCACCCTCGAAAACGAGAAAGCGCGCTTTCTCGGTAAGTCGGGTGCGTTGACCGAGCTGTTGAAAGGGCTTGGCAAACTCGATCCCGAAACGCGCAAGACCGAAGGCGCACGGATCAACCTCGTCAAGCAACAGGTCGAAGCCGCGCTGACGGCACGCCGTCAGGCGCTTGCCGAGGCGCTGCTGAACCAGCGCCTCGCCGCCGAAGCGATCGACGTCACGCTGCCGGGCCGCGGTGCCGGCGCGGGTAGCCTGCACCCGGTGATGCGCACCTGGGAGCGCGTTGAACAGATTTTCCGTACGATCGGATTCGATGTGGCCGACGGCCCCGAGATCGAAACCGACTGGTACAACTTCACCTCGCTGAACAGCCCGGAAAACCATCCGGCGCGTTCGATGCAGGACACCTTCTACGTCGACGGCAAGGACGCCGACGGCCGCCAGCTGCTGCTGCGCACGCATACGAGCCCGATGCAGGTGCGTTACGCACGCACCAACACGCCGCCGATCAAGGTGATCGTGCCGGGCCGCACGTATCGCGTGGACAGCGACGCGACGCATTCGCCGATGTTCAACCAGGTCGAAGGCCTGTGGATCGACGAGAACATCAGCTTCGCGGACCTGAAGGGCGTCTACACCGATTTCCTGAAGAAATTCTTCGAGCGCGACGACATTCTCGTGCGCTTCCGTCCGTCGTATTTCCCGTTCACCGAACCGTCGGCCGAGATCGATATGCTGTTCGAAACGGGCAAGAACGCCGGCAAGTGGCTCGAAATTTCGGGCTCGGGCCAGGTTCACCCGACCGTGATCCGCAACATGGGGCTCGACCCGGAGCGCTACATCGGCTTTGCTTTCGGCAGCGGCCTCGAGCGTCTCACGATGCTGCGTTACGGTGTGCAGGACCTGCGCCTGTTCTTCGAAAACGACCTGCGTTTCCTGCGTCAATTCGCATGAACCGGCGCGCGCGAGCGCGACAACGCATAGAACGCGGCAGCGCACCCGGTGCGCGCCGCGAGCGTCTCCGGCAGTGCCTGCCGAACCGGCGCACGACCGCCGAGTTGCACGAAGCATCTGCCGGACGTGGACCTAACCTGATCAGAACGTACACAGAACCATGCAATTTCCGGAATCCTGGCTCAGAACTTTTGTCGATCCGCAACTGACCACCGACGAGCTGTCGCACGCGTTGACGATGGCGGGTCTCGAAGTCGAAGACCTGCGGCCGGCCGCGCCGCAGACCTCGAAGATCGTCGTCGGCCAGGTGCTGGAAGTGGTCAAGCACCCGGATGCGGACAAGCTCAACGTGTGTCAGGTCAACGCCGGCACCGGCGCGACGCTGAACATCGTGTGCGGCGCGCCGAATGTTGCGCCGGGCATCAAGGTGCCGGTCGCGCTGGTGGGCGCACAACTGCCGCCGGTCGAAGAGGGCGGCGCGCCGTTTGCGATCAAGCTGTCGAAGCTGCGCGGCGTGGAAAGCCAGGGCATGCTGTGCTCGGCGCGCGAGCTGAAGCTCTCGGAAGATCATAGCGGCCTCATGATCCTGCCGGAAGATACGCCGATCGGCCAGGACATCCGCGAGACGCTCAATCTCGACGACACCGTTTTCGAAATCAAGCTCACGCCGAACAAGGCCGACTGCCTGTCGGTCTTCGGCGTCGCGCGCGAAACGTCGGCGATTACCGGCGCACCGCTGCGCCTGCTCGATATCAAGCCGGCTCCGATCAAGCTCAGCGAAACGCTGCCCGTGAAAATCTCGGCGCCCGATCTGTGCGGCCGTTTCTCGGGCCGTGTGATCCGCGGCGTCAATGCGCGCGCGAAGTCGCCGCAATGGATGGTCGAGCGTCTCGAACGCTCGGGCCAGCGCAGCATCTCCGCGCTCGTCGATATCTCGAACTACGTGATGCTCGAACTGGGGCGGCCGTCGCACGTGTTCGATCTCGACAAGATTCACGGCGGCATGGACGTGCGCTGGGGCCGCAAGGGAGAAACGCTGAAGCTGCTGAACGGCAACACGGTCGAACTCGACGAAACGGTCGGCGTGATTGCCGACGAGCAGCATATCGAAAGCCTCGCGGGCATCATGGGCGGCGACAGCACCGCGGTCACGCTCGACACCACCAACATCTATCTCGAAGCCGCGTTCTGGTGGCCCGATAGCATTCGCGGCCGCTCGCGCAAGTACAACTTCTCGACCGATGCGGGCCATCGCTTCGAGCGCGGCGTCGACTACGCGACGACCGTCGAGCATATCGAGCGCATCACGCAACTGATCCTCGACATCTGCGGCGGCGAAGCGGGTCCGGTGGATGACCAGACCGTCAACGTGCCGAAGCGCGAACCCGTGAAGATGCGTGTCGCGCGCGCGAACCGCATCATCGGCGTGGCGATCGGCGCAGAGGACATCGCGCAGATTTTCACGCGCCTCGGCCTCTCGTTCGAACGCGACGGCGATACGTTCTCGGTGATGCCGCCGTCGTACCGCTTCGATATCGAGATCGAAGAGGACCTGATCGAGGAAGTCGCGCGCATCTACGGCTTCGAAAAGATTCCGGCTCACCCGCCGGTCGCGACGAGCGAAATGCGTGCGACCCACGAGACGCAGCGCTCGATCCATGTGATCCGCCACGCGCTTGCCGCGCGCGATTACGCGGAAACGGTGAACTTCAGTTTCGTCGACGCCGAATGGGAGCAGGACTTCGCGGGCAATAGCAATCCGGTGCGTCTGCTCAATCCGATCGCGAGCCAGTTGTCGGTGATGCGCACGACGCTGTTCGGCAGCCTGATCCACGTATTGCGCACGAACCTGAACCGTCGCGCCGCGGACCGCGTGCGCGTGTTCGAAGCCGGTCGCGTGTTCCTGCACGATCCGTCGATCAAGGCCGGCGAGCTGACCGTCGAAGGCTTTGCGCAGCCGAAGATGATCGGCGCGCTTGCCTATGGTGCCGCGCTCGAAGAGCAGTGGGGCACGCCGGCACGCGCGGTCGACTTTTTCGATGTGAAGGGCGATCTCGAAGCGCTGGTCGCACCCGCGGTTGCGCGTTTCGTGAAGGCCGAGCATCCGGCGCTGCATCCGGGACGCAGCGCGCGTATCGAATTGAATGGCCGCGCGGTGGGTTGGGTCGGCGAATTGCATCCGCGCTGGATGCAAAAATATGATTTGCCGCATGCGCCGATTCTGTTTGAAATCGAAGCGGAAGCATTAATGCAGCGGATATTGCCGATTCCGTCGGAAGTTTCAAAATTCCCGCCGGTTCGACGTGATATTGCGGTGGTCGTCGATCAGAAAATCGAGGTTCAGGCGCTGCTCGACGAGCTTCAGAAGGCCCAGTCCGAACCGGTCTGCAAGGCTGTCCAGAAGGTTGCGCTTTTCGACGAATTCCGTCCAAAATCAAATACTTCCGGTGGTCTGGCCGCGCACGAGAAAAGCCTTGCGTTCCGGGTGACCTTGCAAGATACTGGCGGAACCCTTCAGGATGAAACGGTCGATCTGGCCATTCAAACTCTGGTGGAACGTCTTGCTCGAGTATATGGCGCACGGTTGCGCGGATAACCCGCATTTAACAATTGCACGGCTGTTTCCGCATCCATTGTTTTATGTTTGGCGCGCCATTTGATAGATATGAATGAAATGAACTCGAGTGATTTCGAAGCCCTTCTTACGGCGCAGCGTAGCGCCATGATTCGAGATATTCCGACATCACCCGCCGCCGTTTCCGCTGAAACGCCGACACTGACCAAGGCGGAACTTGCCGAGTTGCTGTTCGACAATGTCGGGCTCAACAAGCGGGAAGCCAAGGACATGGTCGAAGCGTTCTTCGAGGTGATTCGCGATGCACTCGAGAGCGGCGACAGCGTAAAGCTGTCCGGGTTCGGCAACTTCCAGTTGCGCGACAAGCCCCAGCGTCCCGGCAGAAACCCGAAGACGGGCGAGGCGATTCCGATCGCCGCGCGCCGCGTTGTGACGTTTCATGCAAGTCAAAAGCTGAAAGCGCTGGTGGAGAACGGCGCCGAGGCGAGCTTCGCGCGCTGATCGCCTGGCGCGCTTTCCGCGCAACCCATCACGGCTGACCGAAGATGACCGCGACGATCGAAAAAGTCGTCTTGCCTCCGATTCCGGCGAAGCGCTACTTCACGATTGGTGAGGTCAGCGAACTATGTGGCGTGAAGCCTCATGTGCTGCGTTACTGGGAGCAGGAATTCACCCAGTTGAAGCCGGTCAAGCGGCGCGGCAATCGCCGCTATTACCAGCATCATGAAGTGCTGCTGATCCGTCGGATCCGCGAGTTGCTGTACGAGCAGGGGTTCACGATCAACGGGGCGCGCAACCGGCTCGATGCGCATGGCGGTCATGCACCGCAGGATGAAGAGGGCGCGGCGACTGCCGAGGGCGAGGGGGCGGTAGCGCAGGCGGCTTCATCAACTACGGTGACGGCAGTGGTCGATGTCGAGCAGTTGCGCAAGGAACTGCAGAACGTGATCGATCTGCTAGGCCACTAGTTCGGACGGTTCTTCCTTGCTTTGTTCGTGCGGGGCAGTTCTAATCGAATCAAGTGTCTGTTATAATTTTCTTCTGTTCGGGGCGTAGCGCAGCCTGGTAGCGTACCTGCATGGGGTGCAGGTGGTCGGAGGTTCAAATCCTCTCGCCCCGACCAAAAAATCAACGGCTTACAGACGATTGTCTGTAAGCCGTTTTTCTTTGCCTCGATTTTTACCCCCACTTTTTACCCCACCATCTTTACCTTCTTTTTGCATTACGGAGAGGGCAAAGGCGTGTTAGCGACGGCGCTACCGATCACGGATAAGGCAAAGTCGACCTCATTGCTCGCCGTTGGCCATGAGCAAGGAATCGCCTATCTCCGCGCAGCGCATAGTACAGGCTGATTTCGCAACCTGTGGTTGTTCGACTCTCCCCGTCTTCGCCAGTAGGCGGCCAATTTAGCCGAAACGAAAAAGAGCTTCGTATTGTTGCCAGCGTCGCTGGGCGGTAGAGCGCAGCTGTGGCAAGCGAGCGACTCACCGAGTGCGTAGGCGAAGTGACCAGTTGGCGCCGCGCGACCACCCGTCATCGATCCGAGACAGGACGCACCTTCGTCTTCGGATTCTTTCGAATCGGCAGGTCGTCGGCAGCAGCAGCGGCAACAGCGCGCGCTCATTAACCACGCATGCGCGCCAAACTGCCAGGCCATAGAGATGGGCGAGCTGGTCTTTTTCATGTTCATCATTCTCGGGTACATCTGGACCATTTCGCCACGGGCGATCCGTTGTCGGGAAGTAGTTGGGCGGAACATTTATTGACCGCCAACGGCATTTCTTGCCAAGTACGATGAGATCCGGTTTGAATCTGGCGCACCAGACCTTCACTGAGATCTACTCCATTGACGACTCGGTGAATTCGATGGAGCCTTCCGGGGCATATGTTCGTAATCGCGGAAAATTCGCAAGCAAACTCGTTAGGGCCTCTCGGGCCTTATTTGCAAGCCCGTCTGCGAGCGTTGAAAATTCACCATTGCGCGTTACAAGAAAAATAGATCGCATTGAGTTGCCTCGATCAATTGGAACCAGGTCAATCGCATCAATGAATCGCTCTCCTGTTTGAAGCAAACAGGTCGGCGTCGTAATCGCCCAACCTAGCCCTTGCGAAACCAACAGCGTTAGCGTCTCGGCATGATCGACCTCAAGTTTTCTTGGAGGGTCGACAGCGTTGTACCGCAGGATGCGCTCGACACGAATACCCAGAGTGGAAACATGCCGATACCGAATGAATGCCTGTGACGCCGCGAGCGATTGCAGTGTTGCAGGTGTGCTACAACGATTAGCGCGGCACATGATTGCTACGAAGTTCTCTCGATACAAAAAGTGATGGCTGAATTCTTTTCGATCTACCAATGGATTGGTGGAGATAATGAGGTCTACGTCACGGTTCGCAAGCGCATCTTCCTGATCAACCGCCATACCGATTTGAACTGACAGTCCGCTGGTCCGTTCCAGCAGCCACCGGATTAACTCCGGTCCGATCGCGTTGGCCACTGAATCAATCACGCCTATCCGAACATAGACACTTTCATGCTTTGAAGCCTCTATGGCCTGCGCTTTCAACTGACGCGCCATGGCAATCACCGGGCCCGCATTATTCGCGATATAAAAGCCGGCCGACGTTAGCATTAGTGGACGCCGCGACCGGTCCACCAGTACGAGTCCAAGTGATTGCTCAAGTTGTGCCAGCGCGTGTGACACCGCTGGTTGGCTAACCCCGAGCACAGTTGCGGCGCTCGACATGCTACCGGTCGCCGCGACCGTTAAGAAGATGTCGATCTGGTAGAGATCAATCGGCCGGTCCGAAAGCTGAATCATATTGGTCCTTGCAGCACTGGTGACGCAGGGTGGAGTCAGCGAAATCGCCGTCCCGATGAAGCTTCGGATTGAGGCCTATCGGATGCTTTCATAACGGTTATAAGAATTCTTTATTGTAGTGTTTTTGCGAAATATAGAGCCGCCCTGCCTCCTAGAATGGTTGCTGTCAGACGACAACACATATTAGACAGGAGACAGTCAGCATGATCCCATACACCGACGCGACTGCGATAGGCCCCACGGCAGAATCGCGTGAACAGGTCAATCTTGAGGATGCACCACTAACGCAGTTTCACTTGCTAGTCACGCTGGCTGGCACTGGCGGTCAATTCAGCGATGGTTTCATCCTGGGTATTATTGGTATTGCACTGGCCGTCGCGGCTCCGCAGTTGCACCTCAACGCATACTGGCTGGGGCTTCTGGGAGCGGCGTCCTTGGCTGGCCTATTTGTGGGCAGCCTGGTAGCTGGTCCGCTCGTCGATCGCGCTGGGCGCCGCGCTGTATTCAACTACGATATGGCGCTGTTTTCGATTATTTCGTTAGCACAGTACTGGGTGACGAATCCCGGACAACTACTAGTCCTACGTCTTTTGCTTGGAGTAATACTCGGATTCGACTATGTGGTAAGCAAGGCGATGTTGATCGAGTATTCCCCACGTCGTATGCGCGGACGCCTGTTAAGTTGGCTCGCTATAGCGTGGACCTTGGGCTACACAGGTGCGTATATCGTCGGTTACGTATTGAAAGACCACGGTGTGGATGTTTGGCGGCTGATGCTGTTGTCGAGTGCAATTCCATCGGCGGTGGCTTTCCTCCTTCGTGTGCGTGTACCGGAATCCCCCCTGTGGCTTCAGCGCAAAGGTCGTCTCACGGAAGCGCAGGCGATCGTCCGGACCCGCATTGGAGTCAACGTAATTCTCAGTCCGATCGGACCATCGGTCGTACCCTCCGGGATGGCAGGTGTCGCAAGTCTGTTCTCCAAAAAGTGGCGAGTCCGACTTTTTGTCGCCTGTTTCTCCTATATGTGCCTTGTGATTCCATATTTTTCGTTAGGCACGTTTTCGCCCATGGTTTTTGATTCAATGCATATCGCAAACAAGTTCATTGCTGGCTTGATATACAACCTGTTTCTTCTGATCGGAGCAATCGGCGGTACGTTACTGGTGGATCGTGTCGGCAGGCGAACGTTTCTCTTGACGGGTTTTTTTCTCGCAGCATCTTCGCTTGCCGCACTGTCGCTTGGTAACAGTCTTCCCGACACACTCATCGTTGCGTTGTTTGCCATATTCGCCTGTGTACTAAGTGGAACTAATAATCTGGTATTTCTCTATCCGCAAGAATTGTTTCCGACGAACGTGCGGGCGACTGGACTGGGCTTCGCCGTCGCTGCGAGCCGGCTTGGCTCCGCATCTGCCACATTTGCACTCCCCACGATCGTTACAGCGTACGGTGGCCCGACAGCGGTGCTTCTTTGCATTGCAGTCCTGGTGGTGGGCGGCGTAACTTGCGCGTTCCTGGCACCCGAGACGCGGCATGAATCGTTGGTTGGGTAACCATACATGATGAAGAGAGCTATGAAAGGGTACCGAACTGAAAGTGACTCGCTCGGCGATTGCGAATTGCCCGTCGACGCGCTTTACGGCATTAACACTCTACGTGCAAAGCAGAATTTCCAGTATTCCGATGAAGTTCTGGCCCAGTACCCGCGCCTCGTTGGTTGGCTGGCGCGAACGAAGCGCGCGATTGCGCGAGTGCACGTGCGTCATGGCAAGCTCACCCGGGAGCAGGGTGAATGTATCAGCGCGGCCTGTCTGGAACTCGTTCAGGGGCACCACACAGAAGCCCTGATCGTCGATCCGCTCGAAGGGGCTTGCGGTACGTCCATCAACATGAACATCAACGAGGTGATCGCAAATAGGGCTCTGCAGTTAATGGGACATGCACCTGGCGAATACCGTTTTTTGCATCCCATTGACCACGTGAATCTTGGCCAATCGACGAGTGATGCACTTCTTAGTGCAATGAAACTTGCGTTACACGAGGAGACTCAGACTGTCGGGAACGTGGTCAGGCAGCTTGCGCTATCGCTACGCGACAAGCAAAGCGAATTCGGGGGAGTCTTACGTCTCGGGCGAACCTGCTTGCAGGATGCTCTGCCAATGCGGTTGGATCAGGCGTTCGGTGGTTACGCATCGCTAGCTGAGCGCAGTGCCTCCGCGCTGGTCGCGCAGTTGCCGGCTCTGCGCGCAATATGTCTGGGAGCGACGGCGGTCGGTACAGGGCTTGGCAGCTATTGTGGTTATCGTGAGGCGGTCACCGCTGAGTTATCGGAACTTGCCGGTATGCAACTCACGCAGGTCGACGATCTATTCGACGCCGTGCAGAACATGGACGGTTTCGCCACACTCGCTGCCACGATAAAAACAGTGGCCCTTTCACTCTCGAAGATTGCCAACGATATCTTACTTCTCAGTTCGGGACCGCGTGGCGGCATTGCAGAACTCGCTTTGGCGCCGCATCAAGCCGGGTCGTCAATGATGCCTGGCAAGATAAACCCGGTGCATGCGATAGGACTAACGCAGGCGGCCTTCATGATATCCGGCGCTGAGCACAGCGTGATGCTTGCATGCGCCGGTGGACAATTGGAAAATAACAACTACAAGCCATTGATCGCGACATGTTTATTCAAGGCACTGAGGCTCGTGGAGCGAGCGGTATTTCTGTTTGATACCCACGTGGTGCGCCCGCTCAAGGCCGATCATGAGTTGAGCATGCGACATCTCGTTGACTCGATGGCGATAGCACCTGTAGTCAAAGAAAAAATAGGATATGCGCGGACGTCATCTCTAGTACGTCAAGCAGTGGCATCGGGAAAGACGTTGTTAAAGGTACTCGTTGACGAAGGTATTGTGAGCGAAGGCGAGGTGCAGGAACTCCTGCGACAAAGCAGTTTCCACCCTGATCTCCCTCATTCACAAATGTGAGCAAACCCGCTGCGGTCGACAGGAAGACTAGCTCAGCATAACTCGTCGAAAATCGGACCGCGGCGCGGCCAACGCTAGCCGTACGTCATCTGAAAATTGAAGCCATCTCGTTGGCGGCGGCTAAAGACCAATAACTGTGTGACAGATTCGAACCGGCCCATGCATCCAAACCGGAGAATGAAAAGGACTTATGTCATCGCCTTGATATGAAAAAAATTTTCGTTTTATTGAAATTTTTCATTCTAAATCGCGTTGAATTTAACAGGGCGACCGTTCTCCGAGGGGCGGAAAATGGAAGAAATTTGTGGCCCAATGAAATCGCATGATAAATTCAAAAAAATGATTGGTGGAGTGAGGAATTTCTCATTTTTACTGATCCCGAATTTTACGATGAATCCGCTCGTAAATGCGATAGAAGTATTGCGATTGGCAAATCAGCTCGGACGGAAGGATCTGTTCAAGTGGACACTCTATTCAGAAGGCGGCGGAGCAATTGAATCAAGCAATGGAATTTCATTTCAAACAAAGATGATTCAAGATGCTCCATTACCGGATATCTTGTTTATATGTGCTGGAAACGATGTACATCGGTTAAGACTTGCTTCGTGTCTGTCACTCGTGAGGAAATTTGCAGCCTCAGGAGTTCTCCTTGGAGGGATGTGCACAGGTTCATTCGTTCTGGCTAAAGCGGGGCTCCTTGATGGGTACTCGTGCACGATTCATTGGGAGTATCTAACAATGCAGAAGGAGATGTTTCATAGAGTGAAATTTGAGAAACGGATTTTTGTCGTTGATCGGGACAGAATTACGTGTATCGGTGGCACCGCGTCTTTGGACATGATGTTGCATTTAATTGATGGGGAAATTGGAAGTGATTTAAAGAAAAATATATTGGAATTTCTCGTTATTGAATCGATAAGAGGCGGGGAATCTTTGAAGCCGACTCCGAAAATCGATGGATACGGTTTTCACCAGGATATTCTGCGATCTGCCATTGAAATAATGGAAAATAACGTAGAAGAACCACTTTCATGTGAGGAGCTATCGCGACGGATCGGAATTTCAACCAGACAGCTGCAGCGCATTTTTGGGAGAAATTCAGGAGGCGGGATTAAAAGATGCTATATTGCCATCAGGCTACGACGCGCGCGAGAACGGATTGTTCAATCAAATATGAATATTTCAGATATATCGATTGCGAGCGGATTTCATTCTCTGGCCCATTTCAGTCAAAGCTATAAGGATTTTTTTGGCTTGCCGCCAACGGAAGATCGCCGCCTGGCACAGACAGAGCTGAAAAACGAGCATGGCGATGTCGGGAATCCGTTGCGTTTATTGCCTTCGCGCAGCGCGAGCGGATTGAACTGATCCTGTGCCGTGAATTGTCGGCGGGGACCGTCAGGTCATGGCGAGAAACTGTCTGTAGGCCGGCCCGACCCAATAGAGTTGGCACGCGCCAGATCTTGGTGGGGCATCGATGTCGCTGCACCGTTTGCCGCCGACTCTGTGTCCGCCGTCGTCACGGGGACAATTTCGGGCCTCGTATACGAAGCGTGCCCCCATACGGAGACGACCGTGATCGCACTCGAGTTCGGTACCGTCGCCCTCGAAGAGTTTGTCGATGCTTTGCGAGGTGACCATCGACTCCATCTTTACCCAACCAGCGAGATGGACTTCGTCGCCGTCAAGAAGCAGATCCGTGACGCCTTTTATGTCGACACCGATCTTTGGCGTGGCATGGTACCCGCTCAGTTTCGAAGCGCCGTTGGCCAAGCCATGGTGAGGCTGAAATAGACTGATTTTTCTCGCCCTCAGTACGCTTCGCGGGACTGCCGCGTAGAGCAATACCGAGGCGGGGAAAAGTTTTGTATCACCTCTTGAGGAGAACCGTCGACCTTCCCGATGACGCAATTCAGCCATGCTTTCCGAAAAAGCTGCGGAACGCGGAGGGTGGCAGGCCGAACTTGCGTTGAAAGGCTCTGCGCATTTGCTCCTCCGAGGCGAAGCCGCAGCGGTCCGCGATAATCGCAGTTCCGCTTGTGGTTGTCTCCAACATGATTCGAGCTCTCGATAGCCGCAGTTCCTGGACAGCGACGAAAGGTGAGCACCCCATAGCCAGCCTGAAGCGTCGCTGGAACGTTCTCGATGTCTGACCGGCCGCTGAGGCAAGTTCCTCGACACTCCACGTTTTGTGAAGCGCGGCCGATACCTTGGCCATCAGGGGGGAAAATTCAGCTGCTCCGGCCTTTTCCTGCATGACAAGTGTCTCGCTGAATTGGGCCTGTCCGCCGGGGCGCCGCAAATAAACAACGAGCTTCTTGGCCACAGATGCCGCCACGCGGTAACCATGGTCCTCTTCCACCAACGCAAGGGCCATGTCGATACCGGCGGTTACACCCGCCGATGTCCAGACGTTGCCGTCGTTCACGAAGATCGGCGACTCCTCCACACGGATCTTCGGATACCTGGAGCGCAGTGCGTCGCATTTCTCCCAGTGCGTCGTTGCCCGTCTGTCGTCAAGAACACCCGCGGCCGCCAGCAGGAATGCCCCCGTACACACGGAGCAAAGCCGTCGCGCCGTTGCCTGGCTACCTGAGATCGAACTCGTGAGTGTGCGACTTGCACAAGCTCTTTCCACACCGGTGCCGCCAGGGACGACGATCGTGTCTGCCTGATCCAATGTTTTTAGATCCGCGTCGACGACGATATCAGGTCCGGCGCTGGCGCGAACCCTGCCAGGCACCTCTGAAACCGTTATGAGCGTGTAGGCAGGCGAGGACATTTCCCGGTTTGCCAGGGCGAAGACCTGCATAGGCCCTGCGATGTCCAGTGGCTGGTACTCGTCGTACACGACAAAAGTCACAAGGCGTGGCTCGTTTGGCAGGAAAGGGGGGCGATTTGAGTTTTTTGCCACTCTCCTCCTCCTAGAATCGTTTCAACACATTTAACGGTAAGGAATGATGGTATGACGAACGCGGGCTTTCGTGTGGGAATGGTGATGTTCCCAGGCATTACCCAGTTGGATTTGACGGGGCCTCTCGAGGTTTTGAGCGCCGTTGCGGGTTGGTCGGTCGATCTCGTTAGCGAAACCACGGATCCTGTGCCGTGCGGCCGTGGATTTCGACTCGTACCGACCGTCCGGTTTTCCGACGCGCCCCTGTACGACTTGCTTGTCGTGCCGGGAGGGCCGGGCGTTGACGACGCCATGCTGAACCCTGTCGTCGTGGAATTTGTCCGGAACCAGGCGAAGCATGCTCAATATGTTTTTGGAATCTGTACGGGCTCCCTGCTTCTTGGCGCAGCAGGATGTCTCAACGGACGCCGGGCGAGTTGTCATTGGCAGGCGGTGGATCTGCTGACCCATTTCGGTGCGACGCCTAGTCGCAACCGCATGACGATAGACGGACGAATGTTTACTTCCGGAGGCGTCACAGCCGGCATCGACATGGCATTAAAGGTCGTGGGCGAGCTCGCGGGCAAACAGGTGGCGGAGGGCATTCAACTGCTTCTGGAATACGACCCGGAGCCGCCGTTTGACGCCGGCACACCAGAAACCGCACCCGTGGACGTAGTCGAGCGGCTTGAAGTCGCAAGCACCCAGCGCAAGGCTAATCGACGGGAAGCCGTTCTGTCCGCTTGCGCAAGGATGAATCAGATTTGTCCCGACTGAATCGCAGAGACGTACCGAGTGACAGGCAATGAAGAGGAGGGACACCATGAATCTGGGCAACGCGGCAAATATGCCAGATATTTCGAGCAGCTCACAGCACACGTCGGGAAAGTCCGTCGAATGGCGCACAATCTTCATCGCTAGCGTCGGCGGAGGACTGGAGTTCTATGACTTCATCGTGTACGGCATTTTTGCGCCGTATATCGCCAGGTCTTTCTTTCCTTCCGGCAGCGTCGTCGTCTCAATGATTGCAACCTTCGCCACATTTGCTGTGGGTTACATGGCTCGACCGCTGGGCGGGTTGGTCCTGAGCCATATCGGAGACAAGTTCGGTCGTCGCTCGGCGTTTCAGCTTTCGCTGGTGACGATGACGGTCACTACCGCCGGAATGGCTTTTATGCCCACCTATGCAATTGTTGGGGCATCGGCGAGTGCCGCATTCGTGGTCCTGCGTTTTCTGCAAGGCGCATGTATTGGGGGGGAGCTACCCGGTGCCATCGCTTACGTCGTTGAGACTGCGCCAGGGAAAAGTGGGCTCGCGTGCGGCCTCATGTTCGCATGCGTGAATACAGGAAGTCTGGTTGCCGCGATCGTCAGCATTGTGCTCCATGCGACGTTGACCGAGCCCGATATGTTGTCGATAGGCTGGAGAATAGCGTTCCTGATCGGTGGCGTGCTCGGCGCCATTGGCGCATTGATGAGGAGGAGCTTGCGCGAGACGGAGCTTTTTCTGTCCGTTAAGGAGAAAAAGCGGGCCAAGGTACCTGCGCTCGAAGTCGTTCAGGCACACCTTCCGCAGATTCTGATGGGAATCGGTATCGTAGGCCTGAATCAGGCACTCATCGCAGTGCTCAACGTGGCTATGGTTCCCTATCTGACTCAGGTGGCGTCCTATTCTGCACAAGCCGCAAGCTCGCTTGTGATGTTCTCCGTTGCCATCATGTCTGTCGCGATTGTCCTGGTAGGATATCTAAGCGATATCATCCGAAAGACGACGATTTATATTGCAGGCGCGGCGTTGATTGCTCTGGGTAGCTATCCGTTCTATACGTCAATCGCTTCTAAAGCGATAGATCCGTATGTCGCGTTCTGTCTGGCTGCGACCGCCTGCTCGTTGATCTCTGGCACCTTCGGGGTACTCGCGTCCGAGTTGTTTCCCACCAGACTGAGATTTAGTGGCCTGGCTATCTCCTACAACATTGCAGCGGCGCTGCTAGGAGGATTTACGCCACTTCTGACTTCGTTATTGACCAGGATCACAGGGAATAGTGCAGCGCCTGGATTGTTTGTCTCTATTGTCTCGGTTCTGGGTCTCATTTCAGCAATTGCAATACTGTTCAAAAGATCTGAAGATCCTGCGGCCGTGAGCCCAGAGTAGTGGTGAATTAGTCGTTCGTTCCTCTCAATTAGATGAAGCAAGCGGCTTGATGATATTAAATATCAAGCGTGTAGGCGAATTCATTGATTGAATAAAATATATATAAATCAGGAGATAAAATTGAAAAATGTACTCTTGGCATTGTGCTCGATGCTATGGGTTGCCTCATCTTATGGGCAGTCATCCGTTACGTTGTATGGCCTGATGGATGCTGGCATCACCTATACCAATAACGTCGAGAGTGGCAAGACGCATGGTGCGGATCTGCAGTTCACGTCTGGCTCGGCGCAAGGCGACCGCTGGGGCCTACGAGGAGCAGAGGATTTAGGCGACCAGGAAAAAATCATTTTTGTGCTCGAGAATGGCTTTCAGCTTTCAAACGGTGCGTTGGGACAGGGTGGTTTGGAATTCGGAAGACAAGCCTATGTCGGTGGCGCAGGACCATGGGGTACGTTGACGCTGGGTCGTCAATTCGACTTCATCGGTGATCAAATGTTTGCGTATGCGATCGGTGCGAATACTCCAGCCGGTCTGCTAGCGTGGAGTCTTCCCGCTTACGCGGCTGGCGGCTACAGCTTGGACAATCGCGTATGGGGCGATCAAGTGAACAACGCTGTCAAATACATGTCTCCGGTTGTCGCCGGTTTCTCTGCGGGCGCAATGTTCGGATTCGGCAATACGCCAGGGTCGATTGCCGCAAGCAGTTCCCAGGCTTATATCGTCAACTATCGGCAAGGCTCATTCAGTGCATCACTTGCCTATTTCGGTCAACACGATGTCAAAACAGGCGGCAACTCACGTGAGTTTGCGGGTGGCGCATCGTACGAGATCGGCGCGGCGAAGATGTTTGCGATGTTGACCGATGTTCGTTTGACTGGCGGCGATCAGGCCCGGGCAACGACTGCCGAAGCGGGTATGACCTATCGACTGACGCCAGCACTTATGCTCGGCGGCGGCGCTCAGTTTCAGAAGCGCAACAATGGACTGGGAAGCGCAAATCAACTGACACTCGTCTCGGACTACAGCTTGTCGAAGAGCACAGACGTCTACGTTATCGCGGCATTGGCGCACGATCATGCGTTTGGCGCGCAGGTTCAGGCCGCACTCGGGTCGCCCTCTGGATCCGATGTCCAGACTGGTGCGCGAATCGGTATCCGCCACCGATTCTAGCGCTTGAATGCCAGAGCAGCAGAGCATGATCGTAACCGCGGTCGGCGTAGATACGGCCAGGACGACTCAGCGGCTGGCCGCGCACGCCGCCAATCGGCACGATGTCACGACGCTCGCTCACGCACGCGCCGTCATCGCGGCATGGCATCAGGACTATCTTGCGGATGTTGCGCACACCGGAATACCGGCAGCGAAGCACGTGACGCCCCGAGCCGATCTGGAGAGTGTCAGGCACTCTGAATAATCGGCTCGGCATGAGCAGGCATAAGCATGACAAAGACGACGCAATGCAGACCTGCCCGGATCCTCCCCGAGCTATAAACTCGACGGGTCATACCCCGGCTGTTGGTAAAGCGTGTCCCACTTATCGCGAATGTCAGGATGATAGACGTCCCTGACCCAGGCCGAGGGCTGCACCACCTCGATACCCACGGAAACGGACTCCTTTCCATACCCAAGGATGCGGGTCACGGCCTTCGTGATTTCATCGGATAGCTGCTGCTTCTGCTGCTCCGATTTGCCCGGCCATAACTTGACGATGACGTGCGGCATCGTTGGCTCCCGTTAGCGTGAACCGGCGGAGCCGGGATACTGATCGTCGCTGACCTGTTCGAGCCAGTCGACGACCTTGCCGTCGAGCGCTTCCTGGATGGCGATATGCGTCATCGACGTATCGGCACAAGCCCCGTGCCAATGCTTGACGCCCGCGGGAATCCAGACCACGTCGCCCGGACGTATCGTTTCGAGCGAACCACCCCAACGCTGCACAAAGCCGCAGCCCGCAGTGACGATCAGCGTCTGACCGAGCGGGTGCTCATGCCACGCGGTACGCGCACCCGGTTCGAACGTCACGCTGCCACCGGAGGCACGAGCCGGCTCGTGGGGTGGAAACAGCATGTCCACGCGAACGCTGCCCGTGAACCAGTCGGCCGGGCCCCTGGCGGAAGGAACGCTCCCGCAACGCTTGACTTCGATTTCCATTTTTCGCTTCCCGTTTCGAGGTTTGCTCATGCCAGCCGGATGCGCTACGTGGCTGATGGAGGCACTGTACTGATCGTGTGATTCATCCGGTAGCTGCTAGACTTGGCAAACGGATATGAGCCAAATTCATCATGACGAACGTTGATCTGAATGTCCTGCGGGCGTTTTTTGTCGTCGCGCGCGAGCGCAGTTTCACTCGCGCGGCGGCTCAACTCGGCGTATCGCAATCCGCGCTGAGTCATTCGATGCGCGGTCTGGAAGAGAGAATAGGCTTGCGATTGCTGACCCGGACCACCCGGGGCGTTTCGCCCACCGAAGCAGGTGAGCGCTTGTTGTCGAACGTCGGACCCTACTACGAGGGGATCGAGGCGGAACTGATGTCGCTGAGCGCGCTGCGGGGAAAGCCGGCAGGGTTGATCCGCATTTCGGCTCACGATCACGCGGCCGATACCATTCTCTGGCCCAGGTTGAAGGAGGTGTTGCGCAGCTATCCCGACATCTCGGTGGAAATCAACATCAACTACGCGATGGTCGATATCGTGGCGGAGCGGTTCGACGCGGGTGTGCGGAGCGGCGATCTGATCGCACAGGACATGATTGCCCTACGTATCGGTCCCGACTTCAAAATGGCAGTCGTTGGTTCACCTGACTATCTGATGTCGAATCGGCCGCCGGTCACACCGCATGATCTGGCGGCTCATCACTGCATCAATCTTCGTCTTCCGACGCGCGGCGGATTGTACGCCTGGGAATTCGCAAGGAAGCGCGAAGCATTGCACGTGAACGTCAGTGGTCAATTCATCTTCAATACGACACCGCAAATGCTTGACGCCGCGCTGGAAGGATACGGACTTGCCTACGTGCCCCATGATCTGGCTGCTCCGTATCTGGCCGAGGGGCGGCTCGCGAGCGTGCTCGACGCATGGTGTCCGACGCTGCCCGGCTATCATCTTTACTATGCGAGTCGACGGCAAACATCGCCGGCGTTTGCCGTGATCGCCGATGCGCTTCGCTACCGTGGTTGAAGCGCGCGCACCTTTCCGCGCTGCGTTTTTTTCGCCCGCATACCCATGGAGCAGGTCATGGCGACGATGACTCTCTCACCCACTCATGCCTCGCACCGAGATCGCTCGAACCCGCACCGCCATGGACGCTGAAATGTCGCCGTCGCGCGCCACCCGGCTGGGCCGCGCCTTTGAAGTTTTCACGGTCTTTCTGAAGCTTGGGCTGACGAGCTTCGGTGGCCCGATTGCCCACATCGGCTACTTTCGCCGCGAGTTCGTCGAGCGACGCCGCTGGCTGGACGACGAGACTTTCACCGATCTGGTGGGGCTTTGCCAGTTTCTGCCTGGACCGGCGAGCAGTCAGGCGGGCTTTTCGATCGGGCTGCTGCGGGCCGGGTGGGCCGGCGGTCTCGCCGCCTGGTGCGGCTTCACGCTGCCGTCGGTGTTCGCGATGCTGGCCTTTGCGACCATCGCGCCGAATCTGGGCGGCCGGGTCGGCACGGGGGTGATTCACGGCCTGAAACTGGTGGCGGTTGCCGTGGTGGCCCAGGCCGTCTGGGATATGGCGCGGCGCCTGTGTCCCGATCTGCGTCGCGCGGCGATCGCGCTGGCCAGCGTGGCGCTGCTGAGCCTTCTGTCCACCGCTTACGCGCAACTCGCGGTAATCGGCATGGGTGCCTTGCTTGGCCTTGCACTGTGCCGAACCGGGGACGTGCAAGCGGCGCGTAACATGACGCGGCACCCGGGCGAATTCCATGTATCTCGAAGGGCGGGTCTTGCCGCGTTGATCGCGTTTGGTGTCCTGCTGTTCGGACTGCCGATGCTGAATGTGCCCGGAGCCGCGCAGGGCGTACGCGTATTCGAGGCGTTCTACCGCTCGGGCGCGCTGGTCTTCGGCGGTGGACACGTGGTGCTTCCGCTGCTGCAGCATGAGACGGTTTCGACAGGGTGGATCGCGCCGGGCGACTTTCTTGCCGGATATGGTGCGGCCCAGGCTGTGCCGGGTCCGCTATTCACCTTTGCGGCCTTCCTTGGCTGGATGATGGCCGCGCCGCCCAGGCACTGGAGCGGCGCGCTGCTGGCGACTTTGGGTATCTTTCTGCCGGGCCTGCTGCTGGTCCTTGCGGCGTTGCCGTGGTGGCAGGCGCTGCGTGCCCGTCCGGCAATGTCGGCAGCGCTCGCGGGTGTCAATGCCGCCGTCGTCGGTCTGCTGGCCGCCGCACTTTACTTACCGGTATGGACGAGCGCGGTTCGCACCCAGGCCGATTTCGCCACGGCATGCATCGGGTTCTGTCTTCTGACTCGATGGAAAGTGCCGCCGCTCGCGGTCGTTGTCTTCTGCATCGCAGCCGGCGTGGTGCAAGGCGTTCTGCACCAGGCGATGTAACGGCTCAGCCGGCCTTGCCGTGGCGGCGTGCCACCTGACGACCGGTATGGCGGCATCGTCCGGGGGCAAGCGGGTATTTGTCAAGATGATGAAATTCAATCGTCAGACATTTTTACCGCAGTGGTATGGTGATTCCGCCTATCCGGCAAGTCGAATTGACCGTGTATTTGTATCGCGTTACGCTGTGGCGCCAGCCCAGTCGGTTTTTATCAACCACGCACCAGCGAGGTGATTCCACAAGCGCGATGCAAGGGAAGTCTGTACACGGCTATGAAAAGCGAACTCTTCGACGACCTCGTCACCACTTCTGCAGCGGGTTCGCCTGACGCGATTTTCCTCGTGAACGAGCGGGGGCGCATCCTGCATGTCAGTCCGGTGTGCGAGGATATATTTGGCTACGTACCGGGCGATTTCGTCGATCAGTTCATCATCGACTTCGTGGTGCCAGCCGATCAGGACGCCACACTCAGAGAGGCGCGCGAGGTGCTGGCCGGCCGCAAGCGGGTCGGTTTTGAAAACCGTTATCGACACAAGGACGGACGCGATGTCTACGTCACGTGGTCGGCGCGCTGGCTGGAGCACGAGCGCCTGCGCGTCGGGGTAGCTCGCGACGTGACCGAGCTGCGTCGCCGGGACGCTTCCCCCCTGGCGCTGTTGTCGCTTCTTGCGCCGCATGAACGCAAGGTGCTCGACCTGCTGCTGACCGAGGCGTCGGAGAAACAGATCGCCGAGCGGCTGGGCCTTGCTGCCTCGACCACGCATTCCTATATCACCGGAATCTTTCGCAAATACGGCGTGCGGGGCCGGGCGGGCTTGATGAGCTTATGGCTCAAGCATCTCTCGAGCAGCATCGCACAGGCGCACGAAAGGTAAGGGCGGTTCTCCTCGCGCGGAAAAAGTAGCCGCCGGCAAGCCCTACCCGCAATATCCGCGAGTCAGCCTTGTCAAGCGGCATTCGCCGCGCAGAGCCCGCCGCTTTTACACGCGTTTTCTGGGCTCCTGTCGGGTTCTCTCAGGTCTCTAGCGATGCCGTTTTTTGTGGCTTACCGGTCGGGTTTCCCGCATCGCCCGCGATGCGGTTAGCCTGTATGCAGGAACGGATCCTATCCGAAACGGTTTGCCGAACCTATCCTGCTAATCAGAGGGTTTCCTTCGCCTGAATTCTCCGCCTGGAATTTCCGGCACGCCAACGCCAATGCCAACGCGCGAAACAAACGTGGCGTTGCGAGCGACGGTTGATCTGTTCACCGTCTGTAATCCAGGTTGTTAATCAGCCAGCCATACAAAAAAGCGAAAATAACCATTCAATCCACGGAACGACGGATAATCCCCTTCGCCTCGATACTGTCGGGGGCGGCTTTGGCAGCCTGAGCGGGGATCGTCGTCGAACGGCGGCGCCGAAGCGCGTTGTCCGCACAATCGGTGGCCCATCTGGACCACGTAATGGGGATGACATGAATGGCTGAGCAGCAGCGTTTGAGAGGCGAAACCCCGGACATGGCCGTACCTCGGGCCGGTGCGTTACCGCGGGCGGCCGGAACAGGCTCGACGCACGAGACCCACGAGACGCAAGCACGGCGTATTCGCGCCGGGCTCCAGGGCAACCGTCAAGGCAACTTTCAAGGCAAACCCCGGCGCGAACTCAACGCAGATTCAGCGCGGAAAAAGCATGGAGAAGAAGAGGTCAGCCGTTGATGCTAGCCGGCACCTACGACCCGCTACTCGTCGTTTGCTCGTTGCTGGTGGCGAGCCTCGCATCGTTTACGGCGCTCGACCTGACGCGGCGCATCGCAACGGCCAGGGGCCGGGCCGCGCGCTGGTGGCTGGCAGGCGGCGCCTGCGCCATGGGCGTCGGCATCTGGTCCATGCATTTCATCGGCATGCTGGCGTTCAGCCTGCCGATTCCCCTCGGCTACGATCCGGCGATCACCGTTTTGTCGCTATTGATCGCCATCGCCGCGTCGGCGTTCGCGCTGCGACTGGTCTCCCATGCATCGCTGCCGCGCCTGCATCTGGGCGTGGGCGCGTTGCTGCTCGGGATCGCCATCGCCGGCATGCACTATACGGGCATGGCGGCGATGCGCATGTCGCCGGGTATCGAGTACGACCCGCTGCTGTTCGCGCTATCCCTCGTCATTGCGGTGCTCGCGTCCGCGGTGGCGCTCTGGATTGCCTTTCACCTGCGCCGCCAGACCCCGAGAATCCGGTATTTGCGGGCCGGCGCCGCGCTGCTCATGGGCGGCGCGATCGTCGGCATGCACTTCACGGGCATGGCCGCCGCGCGGTTCCCGCTCGGCAGCCTGTGCGGCGCGGCGCACGGCGGCATGAACAAGGGCTGGCTGGCCGTCGTCATCATCGTCGCGACGTTGGCGATTCTCGCGATCACGCTGATCATTCTGGTGCTCGACCTGCGGCTGGAAGCCGAGACCGCCGTGCTGGCGACCTCGCTGGCGGAAGCGAACGAGGAACTGACTTATCTCGCGCTCCACGATACGCTGACCAAGCTGCCGAATCGCGTGCTGCTGCACGACCGCCTCGAACAGGCGATTCAGCAGGCGGGCCGGGACCAGCGCCGCTTTGCTCTGCTGTTCATGGACCTCGACAGCTTCAAGCCGGTCAACGACGCGTTCGGCCATCACGTGGGCGACCTGCTGCTCGTCGCGTTTGCGCAGCGCATTCGCGACAACATCCGCGTGCAGGATACGGCGGCGCGTGTCGGCGGCGACGAGTTCGTGCTGCTGGCCGGCATCGGCGATCACGCGGATGCGGCCAGCATTGCGGAAAAACTCGTCAGGGCGGTCGAAGAACCGTTCGAGGTCGAGGGCCAGGAACTGAGGGTCTCGACCAGTATCGGCATCGCCATCTATCCCGACGACGGCGAGCATCAGGACGATCTCCTGAGCAACGCGGATGCGGCGATGTATCACGCGAAGGGCTTGGGGCGCAATCGCTACTGCTTTTTCGAAGCCTCGATGAACGTCAACGTCGAGGCGCAGATGCAGCTCGTGCAGGACCTGCGTCTGGCGCTCACGCGAGGCGAGCTGATTCTCCACTATCAGCCCAAATTCGATGCGGCGAGCGGCGAGGTGACCGGCGCCGAGACGCTGGTGCGCTGGATGCACCCGACGCGCGGGTTGATTGCGCCGGGCCAGTTCGTTCCCGTCGCCGAAAAAACCGGGCTGATCGTGCAAATCGGCGATTGGGTTCTCGATGAAGCCTGCCGGCAACTGAGCGAATGGCACAGGCTGGGTCGAACGGACTGGTCGATCGCGGTCAATCTCTCGGCCTTGCAGTTCCGGCACGCGGGGCTGTTCGAGACGGTACGCAATACCCTCGCACGCCACGCGCTCGATCCCGGCTGCCTGACGCTGGAAATTACCGAATCGACCGCGATGTCCGATGTGGAGACGGGTCTTGAGATCCTCATGCAATTGAGGAAGATGGGCGTGCGGATTTCGATCGACGATTTCGGCACGGGCTATTCCAGCCTGCTGTATCTGAAGCGCCTGCCCGCGGCCGAACTCAAGATCGACCGCGGCTTTGTCCGCGATCTCACGCATGACACGGAAGATGCCGCGATCGTCTCGGCGATCATCGCGCTGGGGCAAACGCTCAATCTGAAGATCGTCGCGGAGGGCGTGGAAACCGTCGAGCAACAGGCGTTTCTGGCCGGGCTCGGCTGCGATGCCCTGCAGGGCTTCCTGCTCGGCAAGCCGATGGCGGCGGAGGATTTCATCGAGGCGTTCCCGCTTCCGGAGCAGGAGCAGGTGCTGGCCGACCCGGATGCGGCATCTATCGATGGACCTTGAAGACCTTCAGGCAGGGCTCAACCCAAGGCTCAATCGGGGCTCAATCGAGGCTCATTCGGGGCTCATTCGGGGCGCACCCAGGGCTCAATCGGCACAACGGCGAACGTATCGACTCCGGGGAAAGAGCGCCGCCCGTTGGCGCCAGGCTCGGCGTGGCCACCGGGGCACACGCAAGGGCTTTTCTTTCATATCCATCTGTTCGCGCTGTCACGCCACTGGAGTAAGCTGTGCGCTTTGCGCATTCGTCAAAAGGGACAGGGGTTTATGCGGCGTGTGATATTCAATCAGAAGGGTGGGGTCGGCAAATCGACGATCGTCTGCAACCTGGCCGCCATTAGCGCCAACGAAGGCCAGCGGACGCTCGTGATCGATCTCGATCCGCAGGCCAATTCGAGCCAGTATCTGCTCGGCGAACAGGCGCGGGATCTCAAGCCCGGCGTCGCCGATTTCTTCGAAACGGCCCTGAATTTCAGCTTCCGGCCGACGCCCGCCTCGACGTTCGTCCACCCGACGCCGTTCGAGAATCTCGACGTGATGCCCGCGCATGCCGATCTCGATGCGCTGCACGGCAAGCTCGAATCGCGCTACAAGATCTACAAGCTGCGCGACGCACTGAACGAACTCGATGCGTACGACGAGATTTATATCGACACGCCGCCGGCGCTGAATTTCTACACGCGTTCCGCGCTGATCGCGGTCGAGCGTTGCCTGATTCCGTTCGACTGCGATGATTTTTCGCGCCGCGCGCTCTACGCGCTGCTCGACAACGTCAAGGAGATTCAGCAGGACCACAATGCCGCGCTCGAAGTCGAGGGAATCGTGATCAACCAGTTCCAGCCGCGCGCGAGCCTGCCGGTGAAGCTCGTCGAGGAACTCGTCAGCGAGGGGCTGCCGGTGCTGGACTCGCGCTTGTCGGCGTCGGTGAAGATTCGCGAGTCCCATCAGTATGCGCGGCCGATGATTCACTACGATCCGCGTCATAAGCTCACCCAGGAGTTTACGGCCTTGCATCGGGAACTGGCCGGGTAGTCCGGTCGGCGGGGCCGATGCATGCCGCCGGCTCATGACCGGCTTAGGGTCGACTTAGGGCCGACTCAGGTCTCGCTCCAGACCCGCAGCAGATTGTGATAGATGCCGACGAGCGAGCGGCGCGACGCGTTATCGGCGTTCGTCGCGTTGAGCCGCTGGATCGTGTTGTCGAGTTCGAACAGCAGCGCGCGCTGGTTATCGTCGCGCACGAGGCTCTGGACCCAGAAGAAGCTCGCGAGCCGCACGCCGCGCGTGACCGGCACGACGTGATGCATGCTCGTCGCCGGATAGAGGATCGCGTCGCCGGCCGGCAGCTTGACTTCGTGCGCGCCGTAGGTGTCCTCGATTCGCAGTTCGCCGCCGTCGTACTCGTGCGGCTCGGACAGGAACACCGTGATCGACACGTCGGTGCGGACCTTGAGGCCCGAGCGCAGCACGCGCACTGCGCCGTCGATGTGCGAGCCGAAGGTCATGCCGCCCGAGTAGCGGTTGAAATGCGGCACGTACGCGCGATTCGGCAGCGCCGCGCTGATGAAGAACGGATGGCGCTCGGTCGCCGCGAGCACGCGGTCGGCGAGTTCGCGCGTGATGGGCGCTTCTTCGTCGAGCTGCTGGTTCTGCTTGACCTCCGCGCCGTGATAGCCGGCCGTCGCGCGGCCGTCGACCCACGGGCTGTCGGGCGCTTCGAGCGCGCCGCGGATGTAGCGCACGGTGTCGGCGTCGAGCAGGCTGGGAATCCGGATGAGCATGATGATTCCTTTGGCCCGGCCAGGCGGCGCGGCAGCGGCGCGCGCATCCGGCCGGACGCGTTCCGGCCTTAATAGAACCGGTAGTTGAAGGTAGCCAGCAGCGTGCGCCCGATGCCGGGCACCGAGCGTCCGCCGTCGGACGCGATCAGCTGGTCGTAATAGAGCTTGTTGGTGAGGTTCAGCAGGTTGAGCTGAACGTCGTACCGCTTCGTATGATAAGCCGCCATCGCGTCGACCCGAACGTAGCTCGGCACCTTCACGACGTTGTCGGTGGCCGGGTAGCGCGACGACATGTAGATCGGCCCGCCGCCGATTTCCCAATGCTCGACCGGCTGGTACGTGACCCACAGCGTCGCCATGTGGCGCGGCGTGTTCGGCAGCGTATTGCCCTGCGTGCCGTCGAGCGCCTTGACGATCTCGCTGTCGAGATAGGTATAGCCGCCGTAGATCTGCCACTTGCTGCCGAGGCGGCCGGTCGCGCCGATCTGGTAGCCGCGTACGCGCGTGTCGCCGTCGAGCGTATAGGTGCCGTCGCCGTTCTGCGTGCGGGTGTTGCTCTGCTCGATCTGGAACAGCGATTGAGAAATCGACAGATTGCCGTCGAGCAGATCCCACTTGCTGCCGATCTCGTACGACTTGCTGTGTTCGGGCGCGAGGTTCTGCGTGCCCGAGGTCAGCGTGAGCGCTTCGAGCGACGGGTCGAACGACGTGCCGTACGAGAAGTAGTACGACTGCCAGTCGGTGGGCTGATAGATAAGGCCCGTGCGCACGCTGGTGAAGTAGTTCGTCTGGCTGGCGTAGGCCGGCGCCGTCGTCGTGTTGGCGATGCTGGCCTGGAAGCGGTCCCAGCGCACGCCGCCGACCACTTTCCAGTGCTCGCCGAGCGAGATCGTGTCGTTCACGTAGGCGCCGAACGAATTCGCCGACGACTCCGCGAGGTTGTCGAGCGTCTGCACGGAGCCGGCCGGGCGAGGATTGTAGGGCGGGTCGAGCAGCGGCACGATCGCGATCGTGCCGCTGCCCTTCGGCATGCCGGGGCCGGTCACGCGATAACCCTGATTGGTGTAGGTCTCGTGGCCGAGATCGATGCCTGCGACGACCTTGTGCTTGATCCATCCGCTGCCGAGCGTGCCTTCGATATCGGTCGAGTTGTAGATCGAATGATTGTCGATGACGCGGTCGCGGCTCACGAGGCCGACGTAAAGCGACGAGAGCGGCAGGTCGGTGAAGTTGCCCGCCCCGAGTGCCGGCGAGTTGGCGAACGGGCCGGTAAACAGACCCCGCTTCAGGCTCGTTTCGCGGGCGTCGGTGTCGGTATGGCTGAGCTGCGCCTGATTGCGCAGCACGAAGCCGTTTTCGAACCGATGGATGTAGCGGCCCGTCACGGTCTGATTGTCCTGCAGGGTCCGGTCGTCGGTGAAGCCGTAGAAGGTCGAGCGGCCGACCGGCGCGGGCGCGCCGTTGACCGACTGCACGCCGTAGTCGGCCATGTCCCGGTTGTGCTGGATCAGCGCGGACAGCGTGAACTCGTTCGGCGTGCCGATCCCGAAGCTCACGGTCGGCGCGATGCCGTAGTCCTTGCTCGACATCACGTCGCGCGTGCCGTGCAGCGACTGGCCGAACGCGTTGATGCGGAACGCGGACGTATCGGTGAGCGGCTGGTTGAAGTCGACCGAGGTGCGATAGTGGTCGTCGGTGCCGATCGTCGTCGAGACCGAGGCCGATTTCGTCAGGTTGGCCTGCTTCGTCACCTGATTGATGACGCCGCCCGTGGAGCCGCGGCCGAAGTAGAGCGAGGAGGGGCCGTACAGGACGTCGATCGATTCCAGGTCGAAGGTGTCGCGATAGTACTGGCCGCGGTCGCGAAAGCCGTCGAGATAGATGTCGTTGTTGGCGGTGAAGCCGCGCAGATTGATGTTGTTGCCGATCACGCCGCCTTCGGCCGCGCCGATCGTGACGCCCGGCACGTTGCGCAGCGCGTCCGAGAACGACGTGACGCCTTGCGACTGCATCAGTTGCTGGTTGACGACCGTGACCGCCTGCGGAATATCGTGCACGTCGGTCGACACGCCGGTGATGTTCGTGCGGTCGGTCTGGAAGCCGGTGCTTTCCGCATGCCCCGTCACTTGAACCGTAGGCAGCGTCTGCGGCTGGCTCGATGCGCTGTCCGTTGAAGCGGCGGCAGAGGACGAGGCAACCGGGGACGATGCGGCGGCGGGTGTGGCGGTGTTCGTCTGCGCGAAGGCGGAAGTCGCGATGGGCGCGCAAAAGAGACCCATCACCGCAATAGCGAGCGGAGTTTTGGTCAGCATCTGGTATGTCTGGAGTGTGGATTTATTAGCCAACGCCCTGGCCCACGCTTTCCAGACTGCCCTCTGATTCGCCCCAGGGGCGAGTGCTGACGCTGCTGCGCAATGCGGCTTTACGGCGTTGTTGTCTTGGCACTCAACCGGTCTTGCTGGCTGGTCCGGCGTCGCGGGGAGCGACGGGACAACTGGCTTGCAACAGCACCTGAATGAGAATCGTTACTATGCCTTATGTAGTTTCTTAACTCAACAGAAATAATCTTTCATTTTTCTTTCTGTATTATTTCTGCATCATTTTCGCGTGAAGGCGGGTTTATTTCTGAATGGCCGGTTTTAGCGGTTGCATTTTTCAGATTGGATGGTTTTGCTCATGCGCTCTGTCGCGGCTGTTTTGCACATCGCGATGGCGGTGGGCAGCATCGAACCGCCGCCCCATTCATGCGAGGCCGATTTCTCGCATTGCGTGTCGCGGCGTTTTTTCCATGCGGCGATCTTTCTCTCCAGAACGGCTTTGCAGGCTGTCGATGATCCGGCCGTCGCATCCACGATGTGCGCCAGTTTCTGTTCCGCCACGATCTGATCGCGCCATGCGCAGAAATTCATATTGGTCTGGTTGTCGTCGCAATGGGATAAGGCCGCGCCGACCTCGCTCGCGGGCAGGCCGCTGCGCGTCGCGATCTCGCTGACCGGATCGGGGGCGGCGGCCCATGCGGAAGTGCTGATAAACGTCAGCGCGAGGATCAGCGGTTTCATCGCTGGTGTTGCGTGATGAACGGTGCGGCTTCTTCGCGGCGGCGATGGATTAAGCCTGACATGCTCACCACTCGGAGTTGGATGAGAGCAATCTAGCAGACCTTGCAAAGGGAAGCGCGTTTCGCGAACGATTTTGGGCCTTCGCCTATCAAGCCCCCAACGCCACGAACCGCTCCAGATGATGATCCTCATCGCCCAACTGATGATCGATCATCACGAGCCGCTTCGCGTAATGAGCGAGCCGCAATTCCCACGTCATGCCGATCCCGCCGTGCAGCTGGATGCACTCCTGCGCGACCAGCGTGCCGATCCGGCCGATGCTGTACTTTGCCGCCGACACCGCGCGCTCGCGCGCCTTGCGTTCGCCATCGAGCGCGGCGGCCGCGTTGATGACCGCCGAGCGTGCCTGCTCGATCTCGAGCAGCAGATCGGCCATGCGGTGCTGCAGCGCCTGGAAGCTGCCGATCGGCACGCCGAACTGCTTGCGCGTGCGCAGGTATTCGAGCGTGTCGTCTTTGGCGACATCCATCGCGCCGAGCGCTTCCGCGCACAGCGCGAGCACGCCGCAGCTCACCGCGTATTCGAGCGTCGCGAAGCCTTCATCGGCTGAGCCGAGTACGGCGTTCGCGCCGAGCGTGACGTGGTCGAACGTCACTTCGGCAGCACGGCCGCCGTCGATCTTGCGATAACCGCGCACGTTGACACCGGCCGCCTCGCGCGGCACGAGAAAGAGCGTGAGGCCCGCTGCGGCATCGTCGGCGCCGCTCGTGCGCGCCGACACCAGAAAGACCGCCGCCTGCTCGCCATGCTGAACCACGGCCTTCGCGCCGTTCAGGGTCCAGGCATCGCCGTGCCGCTGCGCGCGCGTCGCGCTTACGCGAGCGAGTTCGTAATGACTGTCCGGCTCGCCATGCGCGAGCGCGGCGATACGCGAGCCGTCGATCAATGCGGCCAGCTCCGCTTTCTGCGCCGCGCTGCCGCTGCGCGCGAGCGCGCGGCCGACGATCAGCGTATCGAGAAACGGCTCGACGACGAGCCCGCGCCCCAAGCTCTCGAACACGACGGCGATATCGAAACCGCCGCCGCCGAAGCCGCCGCTCGCTTCATCGAACAACGCGCCGACGATGCCGAGTTCCGCGAAGCGTTGCCACAGTTCAGGGCTGAAGCCATGCGCCGAGCGTGCGATGCGGTCGCGCGTCTCGAAGCCGTATTGTTCGCTGACGAAGCGGTTCAGCGTGTCCGCCAGCATGCGGCGGTCTTCGGTGTGCCGAAAATTCATGACGTGGGTCTCTCAGAGTCCGAGGATCATTTTGGCAATGATGTTCTTCTGGATTTCGTTCGAGCCGCCGAAGATCGACAGCTTGCGATTGTTGAGGTACAGCGCCGCCGCGCTCGCGGCTTCGTCGGGGCCGACCGGCACGCCGTCGAAACCTTCGTGCAGCGCTTCTTCGACGAACGGCTGCGCATAGGCGCCCATCGCGCGGCGCGTGAGCGATGAAATCTCCTGGCGAATTTCGGTGCCGCGAATCTTCAGCATCGAGCTTTCGGCGCCGGGCACGCCGCCGCCCGCGACTGCCGCGATCACGCGCAGGTTGGTCGTCTTCATGTTCTCGAGATCGATCTCGACGCGCGCCATGCGTGCCGCGAACGCTGGGTCTTCGGCGAGCGGGCGGCCATTGCGGCGCTGCTGCGCGGCGATCTGGCGCAGACGGTTGAAGGCGGCCACCGAGAAGCCGACACCCGCGATATTGGTGCGCTCGTACGTAAGCAGATATTTCGCGTAGGTCCAGCCCTTGTTCTCTTCGCCGACGAGATTCTCCGCGGGCACGCGCACGTCGGTGAAAAACACTTCGTTGACTTCATGCTCGCCGTCGAGCGTGATGATCGGCCGTACTTCGACGCCGGGCGTGTTCATGTCGATCAGCAGAAAGCTGATGCCTTCCTGCTTGCGCACATCGGTCGCGGTGCGCACGAGGCAGAAGATCATGTTCGCGTAGTGGCCGAGCGTGGTCCACGTCTTCTGGCCGTTGACGACGTAATGCTCGCCGTGCGCATCCTGGCCGCGCACGGCCGTGGTTCTGACCGAGGCGAGATCGGAGCCCGCGCCCGGCTCCGAATAGCCTTGGCACCACCAGTCGGAGCCGTCGAGAATGCGTGGCAGCCAGCGCCGTTTCTGCGCCTCGCTGCCGTATCGGATCAGCACCGGCCCGAGCATGTTGACGCCGAACGGCACGATGCGCGGCGCGCCGGCCAGCGCACATTCGTTCTCGAAGATGAATTTCTGCACCGCGTTCCAGCCCGGGCCGCCATATTCCTGCGGCCAGTGGTTCGCGAGCCAGCCCTGCGCGTTGAGAATCGCGTGCCACTCGGCCATGTCGTCGCGCGTGAGGCGGCGGCCGCGGTGCACTTTATCGGCGAGACGCCGCGGGAGCTTTTCGCGCAGGAAGGCCAGCACGTCGGTGCGAAACGCTTCTTCTTCGGGGGTGAAGTTCAGATCCATCGCGGGGGTCTTCCATCCATGTTCGTGGGGGCTGATGCGCATTCTGGAGTGGTCAACGTTGATTGACAATGGCATGCCCGATTGACAGACTGTCAAAATTATTTTGACAAAGGCGCCGCGATGGACGTCAATTCCCTGACCCTGCTCGTGGACATTCTCGACGCCGGCAATCTGAGCGAAGCCGCGCGCCGGCTCAAGATGAGCCGCGCGAACGTCAGCTATCACCTGAATCAGCTGGAGCGCTCGATCGGTGTGCAGCTGGTGCGGCGCACGACGCGCCGCGTCGAGCCGACCGAGATCGGTCTGCGCCTCTACGAGCATGGCCGCACGATCCAGAACGCGCTGCTGGCCGCGCGCGAGTCGGTCGCGACGCTCGGGCAAAGCCTGCAGGGCCGCGTGCGGCTGAGCGTGCCGAGCGGCTACGGCCAACTCGTGATGTCCGACTGGCTGATCGCGTTCAAGCGTCTGCATCCGGGCATCGTGCTCGACGTGATGTTCGAGAACCGCGTCGAAGACCTGCTGCGCGATGAAGTCGACATCGCCGTGCGCGTCATGTCCGAGCCGCCGCAGAACCTCGTCGCGCGCGACATGGGGCCGGTCAGATATGTCGCGTGCGCCTCGCCCGGCTTCGCGCACACGCACGGCATGCCCGCGACGCTCGACGACCTGCGCGCCGCGCCGCTGATTAGCGCGGCCGTGATCGGCAGGCAGTTGCGGCTGGCCGCGTATCTGCGCGACGAGCGCCACGAGGTGCTGCTCGAACCGACGATCATCTCCGAGAACTTTCTGTTTTTACGCGAGGCGCTGCTCGCGGGGCTCGGCGTCGGCATCGTGCCCGACTACGTGGTGCAGGACGATCTGCAACGCGGCGCGGTGCTGACCGCGCTCGACGAATGGCGCCTCAGCATCTTCGGCACGCACATGTACATGGTGTACATGCCGAACCGGCATCACACGCGCGCGGCCGCGACGTTCATCGAGTTCATGCTCGCGCAGGCGCACGGCGCGGGCAGGGGCGCCGCCGCGTGAGACGGGCGGCTATGCGCCGAGCTTGCGCCCGAGCGCGGTCCTGAGCATCGGCACGCCGACGCGCAGCAGCTTGCGTACGCCTTCATCGCGGCCGACTTTCTGCACCGCGTTGTCGATCATCGTCTGCATCACGTTGGCCGGATAGAATTCGCCAAACCGGCGGTTCGCGCCGCTCTGCTCGAACACGTGATGCAGGAACGAACCGGCAGGCGGACCGATGCGCTTGAAGAGCGCCATCTTCACGACGCGGTTGTTCCACAGGTGCAGCGTGTACGCGTCGGAGCACAGCGCCGCGCATTCCTCGAAATGGCGCGGCAGGAACGGCTTGTAGTAATCGTCGAAGTGGACCGGGTAGAACAGGCTCTCGGGCAAGCCCGCCTTGACGCCGTAGACCGCGGTCAGCAGGCGCGGGCCGGTGTCGCCCCATTTGATTTCGGTGCCCTGCATCGCCTTGACTCGCTTGAGCAGTTCGTACAGACGCGGCGAGTCGGGATCGAGCCGCAGTATCGCCGTGCAGATGCTGGACGGCGTTTCCTTGCCGATCAGGTCGCCCTTCGCGTTGAGATCGAAATCGCGCAGCAGCAGCATGTCCGTGTCGACCCAGATTTCGTCGGTCTTCGTGAACATCGCGAAGCGGAAATAGTCGGTGAAATGCGCCATCGACGGCACGCCTTGAATCGGAAAGGCGTTCAGCGTGTCGGGCGGCAGAATCGCGCGCGCGTCTTTCGCGCTCACGCCGGGCGGCAGATTGGCGATCGGCTCGTAGCTATAAAGCGCGACCTCGCTGCCATAGAGGGTGAACGATTGCAGACACGCGACTTCGTAAGGGGAGAGTTCCGGGCCGTGCCAGAACGATGCGAACCTTGCCTTGCTCATAAGCCATCCGTGGAAAAATCATCTGGCACGACCAGCCTGGTGGCCTCTCTGGATGCTAGACGCGCGTGGCACAGGTCTGACGTAAAGGGCCGTAATCGCACAGGAGTTGTCGCAAAACGTTGAATCGATCGGTGCGGTGCGAGGGGGTACATGCGATAGGGCGCGGGGGCCGCGCTTCCCCGGACGTAGCCAACGCCCCTGAACACGAGCGCCTGCACGCGAGTCCGCACCGACCCGCGTGCTACGATGCCCAGTCCCACTACGCACGACATCGGAGACCTGGATGCGTCCGGAAAGCGCCGTTCGTTTCGACAAGGAGTTCGCGCCGCGCATCGCCGAGGCGATCGGCGCATGTTTCGCGAAGACCGTGCATACCGAAGTGCTGCCGTATGGCGGGCACGGTCAGCCGACCCGCGTGCGGATTCATGCGACGCCGCTCGATGAACTCGGTTACTACGCGCATCCGCTGAATCTTTACCTGACCTGGGACAGCGACGAAATCGAACGACTGATGGGCGAGCAGGGCACGGCGCGCTTCGCCGGTTATCTCGCCGCGCTGCCGCGCAAGCTCAAGGCGTGGACCCAGGTGCGCGAACTCGATTTCCTCACGCATACGCAGGGCGAACCGGTCGCGCTGCTCGGCGGGCTCGATTTCGAATCGTAGGCAGGGCGCGCCGATCTACGCGCCCGGTTAGGCGCGTGCGTGCATCGGTAATCGGCAATCGGCAGGCCCAATAAAACAACGGCCGCTGCGACATCGATCGCAGCGGCCGTTGTTTTTACCGCGGGACTCGCGTGACGTCGAGCCGCCGTTTAGCTACCCAAAGCCGGATCGCTCATGCTGCTCTTGCCGGTTTCCACGTGACCGGCAAGGCGCCGCGCAAACGATGCATCGGTGTCGACCGTGATCGACAGGTCGTACCAGCCGTGAGCGTTGCGCAGATCGAGGTATAGCTGATCGGTATCGCCGCCGCGCACCGAATGCCGGATCGCATTGTGCGGATCGTACGCATTGACGATCGTGAACTGGCAACGCGCGCTGCCCGTGTTTTCCAGACGCAGTTGCAGATTGCCGTTGGCGACGTCGTAACCCTCGGCGATATCCGGTTGCGCGATCTCCTTGCGTTCCCACCAGCTGCTGCGCGCGACGACCTTGCCCGCGAAGCGGCGCAGGAAGCCGTTCGGACCGTGCACGGTGAAGTCGTAGGTGCCGTCCGCGTTGAGCGGCAAGGTGTCCTGCAGGTGCTTGCCGGCTTCGACCGTATAGCTGAGCGGCGCGGCGGCGCCGTTCGTCACGTAGACGAGGAACACCGCGCCCGCGCGGCCGGTATTGATGAAGCGCATCGTCAGCTTGCCGTTCGAGCCTTCGTCGGCGCGCACGAACAGTTCATACGGCAACGCGCGCGCGGGACGCACGCCGGGCTCCTGCTGCGGCACGGCCTGGGCCGCGGGCGGCTGCGGGATGTAATCCGGATGACGGTTCTGATCGGGCGGCACGTACGAGGTCGTGCTCGGCAGCGACGGCAGGTTGGCGTTCGGATTGCTGAAGTTGAAGGCCGAGGTCAGATCGCCGCACACCGCGCGACGCCACGGCGTGATGTTCGATTCGCCGAGGTTGTGATGTTCGCCGAAACGCTTTTCGATGAAGCGGATCACCGAGGTGTGGTCGAACGTTTCCGAGCAGACGTAGCCGCCTTTCGACCACGGCGAGACCACCAGCATCGGCACGCGCGGGCCGAGCCCGTACGGCGCGGCGGGCGTCTTCGCATCGCCGGGATAGATTTCGTGCGTGATGCTGACGGTCGACAGGCCGTTCGCGCTCGACGCCGCCGGGAACGGCTGCGCGAGGTGATCGAAGAAGCCGTCGTTCTCGTCGTAGTTGATGAGCAGCACGGTCTTGCTCCACACCTCGGGGTTCGACGTGAGAATCTGCAGGACCTGATCGATGTACCACGCGCCGTAGTTCGACGGCCAGTTCGGATGTTCCGAATAGGCTTCGGGCGCGACGATCCACGAGACTTGCGGCAGCGTGTTGTTCTGCACGTCGCGCTTGAGGATGTCGAAATAGCCGTCGCCGTTCGCCGCGTTGGTGCCGGTGCGCGCGTTGTCGTAGAGCGGGTTGCCCGGCTGCGCGTTGCGATACTGGTTGAAGTAGAGCAGCGAGTTGTCGCCGTAGTTGCCGATGTACGCGTTCTGCGTCCAGCCCCACGAGCCGTTCGCGTCGAGCCCGTTGCCCATGTCCTGATAGATCTTCCACGAGATGCCGGCGTTCTGCAGCACCTCGGGGTAGGTCGACCAGCCGTAGCCGAGTTCCGAATTGTCGATCACCGGGCCGCCGCCGCTGCCGTCGTTGCCGACCCAGCCGCTCCACATGTAGTAGCGGTTCGGATCGGTCGGGCCCATCAGCGAGCAGTGATACGCATCGCAGATCGTGAACGCGTCGGCGAGCTGATAGTGAAACGGGATGTCCTCGCGCGTGAGGTAGGCCATCGTCGTCGCGCCTTTCGCGGGCACCCACTGATCGTTGCGGCCGTTGTTCCAGGCCGCGTGCGTGGTGCCCCAGTCGTGCGCGAGATCCTGCAGGAATTGCAGGCCGAGGTTCGGCGCGGTGGGACGGAACGGCAGCACGTAATTGGCGCCGGCGGCATCGGTGGTGAGCGGCTGATACCAGACCGGCTGGCCGCTCGCGAGGTTGATCGCACGCGTGTCGCCGAAACCGCGTACGCCCTTGAGCGTGCCGAAGTAATGATCGAACGAGCGGTTCTCCTGCATCAGCACGACGATGTGCTCGACGTCGCGGATCGTGCCGGTGCAGTTGTTCGCCGGAATGGCGAGGGCGTTGCGGATGCCGGGCGGCAGCATGCTCAACGCGGTGAAGGAACCGGCGGCTTGCGCGGCCGAGCGCAGAAAATCACGGCGATTTTTTGAGGTCATGGTTCTGGCTTTGATCTTCGGTGGAGGAAAGTGCACTGCGAAGATGCACTGTGACGATGCGTCGCGCGCGGAAAGAGTGGCCGCTCACCGCGCGCGGCGCGGAACTCAATCCACGGTGTGGATGACGGGGCTCGCGAGCGGCGCGCGCGACGCATCGGCGGCGGACAGTGCCGTGCCGACGTCGGAAGCGGGGGTCGCGGGAGTCTGAATCGTAAGCGTCGCCGGTGCGGGGTCGGCCGGCGGCGCGGTGGCAAAGCTGTTGTTGCCGACACTGTTGTCGTTGGGGGCGGCGCGCTGTTCGGTCGTCGAGCCGAGCGTGCTCGTGTCGGCGGGAGGGTCGTCGTGGCTGCATGCGGTGCCGAGTGCGCAGAGCGAGACGATCGCAAAAGCATGAGCCAAACCGGGAGCCAAACGTTTGCACGGCAATGCACGACTCAGCTTCGGCACGAAGGGCATGTCACTCTCTCCAATGTGAGGAAGGGACGCCAAGGCATCGATGTGCCGAGGTCAGCGATGCCGCAGCATAATCGCCGATCCGTGTAATTTTTATGAAGTATTGGTAAGGAAGCGGCGCAGCCCTGTGCTGGTGCTGATGTCGATGGCCGCGCCGGTTGCTCTGGTTGCTTCCGTCGCGCGGTTTATCGCTGTGCTGCGATGAATGCCGCGATCGCGTCGTCGAGCGGGGCCGGTGCGTCGCGATGCGGCGAGTGCCCGCAGGCGGCGAGCTTGACGAGCTGCGCATGCGGCACGCGTGCGGCGATCGTGTCGATCTGCGCCATCGTGCCGTAGTTGTCGTCGTGGCCCTGGATCGCGAGCAGCGGCTGGCGAATCGAGGCGAGCGTATCGACAATGCGCCACTGTCTGAACGCGGGATTCAGCCAGATATCGTTCCAGCCATAGAAGGCCGAATCGACGTCGGCGTGGTGGCGCGCGAGCTTGTCGCGCAGGTCGGTGGTTTCGTAGAGCTGCTTCGTTTGCGCGATGCTGGCCACCGAGAGGTCTTCGACGAACACATGCGGCGCCATCACGACCGCGCCCGCGAGTGCCTCGGGATACAGCGCCGCGTAGAGCAGCGCGATCGAGCCGCCGTCGCTATGGCCGATCACCCACATGCGCCGGCGTTGCCGCGCATCGATGCCGAGCGCGTCGAGCAGCGCGGGGAGAATGTCGCGGGCCTGCTCGGTCATGAAATCGACCGGCCATTTCACGTGGGGCGCGCGCGGCGTCGAGAGTCCATAGCCCGGCCGCGAATAGACGAGCCCGCGCAGGCCGAGCCGTTCGCACAAGCGTTGCGGCCAGTCGCGCCACATCGACACCGAGCCGAGTCCTTCGTGCAGGAACAGCGCGAGCGGTGTGTCGTCTGCGCGCTGGGCCGCCGGTTCGTTGAGCCAGCGATACTCGATGCGCAACGCGCCATGCGCCGCGTTCGCGGGCAGTTCGGCAAAGCGGCTCGCGCCGGCGGGCGTAGCGGGAGTGGCAGCCGTTGCGGGGTTCGGCATGAATGGATCACCTTATGACTTATGACTGTTCGCGCAGCTTGAAGCGCTGAATCTTGCCGGTGGCGGTTTTCGGCAGATCGTCGGCGAACACGATGTCGCGCGGATACTTGTGCGGCGCGAGCCGTTCCTTGACGAAGGCCTTCAGTTCGTCGGCGAGTATCTCAGACGGTGCGAACTCGCGCTTCAGGACGACGAACGCGCGCGTTTTCACGAGCCCGCCGTGATCGACGCCGACCACCGCCGCTTCGAGCACGGCCGGATGCTCGACCAGCACCATCTCCACTTCGACCGGCGACACGTACTGGCCGCTCACCTTCAGCATGTCGTCGCTGCGGCCCGCGTAGACATAGCAGCCGTTGGCGAGGCGCCGGTACTTGTCGCCGCTGCGAATCCATTCGCCGAGAAACGTCGCGCGCGATTTCTCGCGATTGTTCCAGTACATGAGCGCCGCGCTCGGCCCCTTGATATACAGATCGCCGACTTCGCCATCGGGCACCGGCTGCCCGGCTTCGTCGCGCAACTCGACCTCGTAGCCCGGCACCGGGCGTCCCGTCGTGCCGTATTCGACTTCGCCCGGGCGATTCGACAGGAAGATGTGCAGCATTTCGGTCGAGCCGATGCCGTCGAGAATCTCGGCGCCGAAGTGCGCGGTGAAACGCTCGCCGACGTCGCGCGGCAACGCCTCGCCCGCCGACGCGCATACGCGTATCGCGACCTCGGCGCGGGCGGGCAGATTCGGCGCGACGAGCATGCTCGCGTAGAGCGTCGGCACGCCGCAGAACACGGTCGGACGATGCTTGACGAGGCGCGCGAAGATGGCATCGGCGGTGGGGCGCTCGGCCATCAGGATCGCGGTCGCGCCGACCGACAGCGGAAAGGTCAGCGCATTGCCGAGCCCGTAGGCGAAGAACAGCTTGGCTGCCGAAAACACCACGTCGCTCTCGACGATGCCGAGCACCGGCTTGCCATACAGCTCGGCGGTCCAGTACAGGTTCGCATGCGTGTGGACCGTGCCTTTCGGCTTGCCGGTCGAGCCCGAGGAGTAGAGCCAGAAGGCGATGTCGTCGCCACTGTTGGCGCAGCCCTTGAGGGCGGGTGGCGCGGCGTCGAGCAGGTCTTCGAAGCGGGCGGCGCCGAGCGAGGTAGTGGGCGCCGCATCCGCCGACGGCTCCGGCTGCGAGCCGATCAACTGGCAGCCGTCTTGATCGATGCTTTCGAGCGCCTGCGCGACGTTCGGCAACAAGGCCGCCGACGCGATCACCGCGCGCGCGTGGCTATGCGTGAGCATGTACGTATAGTCGGCGGCGGTCAGCAGCGTGTTCGCGACGACTGGCACGATGCCGGCGTAGAGCGCGCCGAGAAATGCGACCGGCAGCGACACGGTATCGAGCATCACGAGCAGCACGCGTTCCTCGGGATGCACGCCGAGCGTTCGCAGGGCGCTCGCGCAACGCCGCGCGTGTTGTTCGAGTTCGCCGTAAGTCAGTGTGTGCGTGTCGTCGATATAGGCAGGCTTGTTCGCGCGCGCCTCGTTCAGTTCGAACAGATAGCGCGCGAAATTGAAGAGCGGGGGTGGCGGCGCGGCCGCCTGATGCGCACTCGTTCGCGCGCTCGTTTCCAGCGGGGCTTCCATATTGTCTCCTCCATCGGTGGGCGCGGTCCGGCTGTTTGGCGCTCGTGATCCGCTCGATGCCTGATGCTCGCGTCGCCATGCGCCGCGCTGACGTTGCTGCCGCTATGGCTTGTGCCGTCGCGCCGGCGGTTTTATGTCGCGGTGAATTCGATCGCGCCTTGCGGCAGCAGATACAGCACGAGCGCCCGACCGTTCGCGACCGTCGGACGATGCGCGGAGCCGGGGCCGTACACGCACCAGCCGGCCGGATGGCCGTCGAACGTCGCGCCCTCGGTGAGTGGCATGATCAGATCGATTTCGCCGTGCGGATGCACATGGTGCGGACCGGCGATGTCCTGCATCGCGACGACGTCGACGGAAAAGCCGTGGGTCTCGGGCAGCGCCTTGAAGATGCGCCCGTAGCGGATGCCGCCCGCTTCGCGGTTGCACAGCCAGCCTTCGGCGACGCCGTCGCGGCAGGCCTGGGCGAGTTCGCGGAAAGTCGTGCTGCCGGCCGGCCAGGTGGCGTTCAGCCAGGCCGCGAGCGACGCGTCGAGCGGGCGCCCGTCAAGTTGTGCCGTTACGCCGGCGATCAGGTGCTGGAATTCTTGCGGGGACATGCGAGCCTCCAGAAAAGCGCGTTTACGCAGGGCAGACGTTCCACCGCCGGAACTTTGCTGCATGCGTGCTGCCGCGCTGTCTCCGTTACGCCGCCTGGCCAGCCGGCGGTGTTCTGATATTTCGTGAGCGTTTGTAGTTGAAGCGGCTTTTGATGAAAATTAAACTGTTCATCTAGTGCGTGTCAAGCACTATAGTGCATATATCGAGGTATCGAGGTCGCAAAACATGAATCGAAAATACTCCGCCGCACCGCTGGATGAAGCCGCCGCCGACCCGGCCCGCGCCGAGCGCGGCGAGCGTGAAGAGCGCGATCCGTTTCTGACCGCGATGGGCGAGCGCGTGCGCCTGCTGCGCGCGCGCCGCGGCATGACCCGCAAGACGCTCGCGGCCGAAACCGGCCTCTCGGAGCGGCATCTCGCGAATCTGGAATCGGGCCTCGGCAATGCCTCGGTGCTCGTGCTGCGGCAGCTTGCGGCCACGCTGAACTGCTCGCTCGCCGAAGTGGTCGGCGACGAAACCACGGCGTCCGCCGAATGGCTGCTGATTCGCGAATTGCTGCAAGGACGCGACCAGGCGGCGCTGCAACGCGCGCGCGCGGCGCTGGCCGAGATGTTCGCGCAGGCGCCGCGCGATCCGCACCGCAAGCACCGCATCGCGCTGATCGGCCTGCGCGGCGCGGGCAAATCGACGTTCGGGCGCATGCTCGCGCAGGAGCGCAAGGTGCCGTTCATCGAGCTGACGCGCGTGATCGAACAGCTTGCGGGCTGTCCGCCGTCGGAGATTCATTCGCTGTACGGCGCGAGCGCTTACCGGCGCTACGAACAGCGCGCGCTCGACGCCGTGATCGAGGAGCACGAGCGCGCGGTGATCGCGTCGCCGGGCGGGCTCGTGTCGGAGTCGGGCACCTTCAATGCGCTGCTGTCGCACTGCTTCACGGTATGGCTACAGGCGACGCCCGAGGAGCATATGCGCCGCGTCGTCGCGCAGGGCGATCTGCGGCCGATGTCGGGCAACAACGAGGCGATGGACGACCTGAAACGTATCCTCGCGGGCCGCGCCGAACTATACGGGCGTGCCGACATGAGCTTCGACACGAGCGAGAAGACGCTTGCCGACGCCTATCTGCAATTGCGCGACCGGCTTGCCGCGCGCCTCGCGGCGGAAGCGCCCGACGAGGCGCGGGCCGGCTGAGCGGTCGCTGGGGCGTCAGGGTTTGCACCTAAAAATGCACTAAAATTCTTTACTCGGATATGTTGATGCACTATTGTTCAAAAAAACAGATTCGCATCGTCCAGTCAGGAGACGCCCCATGTCCACAGCACACCCCGCCGTTGCGCCGGCCGCGCGGGTCGACTACCGCACCGATCCCTCGCAGTACCGGCACTGGAAGCTGAGCTTCAACGGTCCGGTTGCGACGCTCGGCATCGATATCGCTGAAGACGGCGGTATTCGCGACGGCTACAAGCTGAAGCTGAATTCGTACGACCTCGGCGTCGACATCGAACTGCACGACGCGATCCAGCGCATCCGCTTCGAGCATCCCGAAGTCAGGACCGTGGTGGTGACGAGCCTGAAGGACCGCGTGTTCTGCTCGGGCGCGAACATTTTCATGCTGGGCCTTTCGACGCACGCGTGGAAGGTCAACTTCTGCAAGTTCACGAACGAAACCCGCAACGGGCTCGAAGATTCGTCGCGCCATTCAGGGCTCAAGTTTCTCGCCGCGGTGAACGGCGCCTGCGCGGGCGGCGGCTATGAACTGGCGCTCGCCTGCGACGAAATCTATCTGATCGACGATCGTTCCTCGTCGGTGTCGCTGCCGGAAGTACCGCTGCTCGGCGTGCTGCCGGGCACGGGCGGTCTCACGCGCGTCACCGACAAGCGCAAGGTGCGCCACGATCGCGCGGATATTTTCTGCACGGTGGTCGAAGGCGTGCGCGGCGAGCGCGCGAAGGCCTGGCGTCTCGTCGATGAAGTCGTGAAGCCGAACCGGTTCGATCAGGCGATCCAGGCGCGCGCGCTCGAACTCGCCGCGCACAGCGATCGCCCAGCCGATGCGCGAGGCGTTGCGCTCACGCGTATCGAGCGCACCGAGCGCGAAGACGGCCTCGGCTATCAAACGGTCGACGTCACGATCGATCGCGCGAAACGCGTGGCGACCTTCACCGCGCGCGCGCCGCAAGAGGTGCAGCCTGCGGACCTCGATGCGATCGTCGCGGCCGGTGCGAACTGGTGGCCGCTGCAATTCGCACGCGAACTCGACGACGCGATCCTGTCGATGCGCACCAACGAACTCGGTATCGGCACGTGGGTGTTCAGGACCGAAGGCGATGCGCGCAACCTGCTCGCGGTCGACGCGACGCTACTGCAGCACAGGGACCACTGGTTCGTGCGCGAAACGATCGGCCTGCTGCGCCGCACGTTCGCGCGCATCGACGTGTCGTCGCGTTCGCTATTCACGCTGATCGAATCGGGCTCGTGCTTCGCGGGCACCTTCGCCGAATTCGCATTCGCGGCCGACCGCACCTATATGGCCGCGCTGCCGGCCAACGAAGACGAGGAACCGGCCATCACGCTGTCGGAAGTCAACTTCGGTCTGTACCCGATGGTTACGCAGCAGTCGCGGCTCGCACGGCGCTTCTATGAGGAAGCCGAACCGCTCGACGCGGTGCGCGCGCTGATCGGCCAGCCGGTCAAGGCCGTCGAGGCCGAGCGCCTGGGACTCGTGACCGCCTCGCCCGACGATATCGACTGGGCCGACGAAATCCGTATTGCGCTCGAAGAACGCGCGGCAATGTCGCCCGATGCCTTGACGGGTCTCGAAGCGAATCTGCGCTTCAATGGCCCGGAGACGATGGAGACGCGCATCTTCGGCCGGCTCACCGCCTGGCAGAACTGGATTTTCAACCGGCCAAACGCGGTGGGCGAGAAGGGTGCGCTCAAGGTGTACGGCAAGGGCAGCAAGGCGCAATTCGACGTATCGCGCGTTTGAGGCGCGTGACGCCCGATTGACCTCATCGCGCCGTCCGCCGATATGCGCTTCTCGCGATTGCAGCTTCTGAACAGGGAACCGACTCAGGGAACCGACCATGTCCACGATCAACTACAGCGAAAAGATTCCGAACAACGTCAACCTCGCCGACGATCGCGCCTTGCAGCGCGCGCTCGAACAATGGCAGCCGAACTTCCTGTCGTGGTGGGGCGATATGGGCCCGGAAGGTTCGCACGGCTACGACGTCTATTTGCGCACGGCTGTCAGCGTTGACACGGGCGGCTGGGCGCATTTCGATTACGTGAAGATGCCCGAGTACCGCTGGGGCATTTTTCTTACGCCGGGCGAGCAGGACCGCAAGATTCACTTCGGCGAGCACAAGGGCGAAGCCGCATGGCAGGACGTGCCCGGCGAACATCGCGCGAACCTGCGCCGCATCATCGTCACGCAGGGCGATACGGAGCCGGCCTCGGTCGAGCAGCAGCGTCACCTCGGTTTGACCGCGCCCTCGATGTACGACCTGCGCAACCTGTTCCAGGTCAACGTCGAAGAGGGGCGCCACCTGTGGGCGATGGTCTATCTGCTGCATCGCTACTTCGGCCGCGATGGCCGTGAGGAAGCCGAAGCATTGCTCGGCCGCCGTTCGGGCGACGACGACAATCCGCGCATTCTCGGCGCGTTCAACGAGAAAACGCCGGACTGGCTCGCGTTCTACATGTTCACGTACTTCACCGACCGCGACGGCAAGTTCCAGTTGTCGGCGCTGGCCGAGTCGGGCTTCGATCCGCTCGCGCGCACGACGAAGTTCATGCTGACCGAGGAAGCGCATCATATGTTCGTCGGCGAGTCGGGCGTCTCGCGCGTGATCCAGCGCACTGCGCAGGTGATGAACGAACTCGGCACCGACGACGTCGCGAAGATTCGCGCGGCCGGCGTGATCGATCTGCCGACCATCCAGCGTTATCTGAACTTCCACTACTCGGTCACGATCGACCTGTTCGGCGCCGATCATTCGTCGAACGCGGCGACGTTCTATAGCTCGGGCTTGAAGGGCCGCTATGAAGAAGGCAAGCGCGACGACGATCATCGCCTGAGCGAGCATGGTTACAAGCTGCTCGACGTGCAGGACGGCAAGCTCGTCGAGCGCGAGGTGCCGATGCTCAACGCGATGAACGAAGTGCTGCGCGACGATTACATCAAGGATTCGGTCGCGGGCGTCGGGCGCTGGAACAAGGTGCTCGAGAAGGCCGGCATCGATTTCCGCATGACGGTGCCGCACAAGGCATTCAACCGGCAGATCGGCACCTTCGCGGGCACGCGCGTGTCGCCCGATGGCCGCGTGATTGGCGAAGCCGAATGGGCCGCCAACGAAGCGAAGTGGCTCGCCACGCCGGAGGACCGCGCGTTCGTTGCGTCGCTGATGGGCCGTGTCGCCGAGCCGGGCAAGTTCGCGAACTGGATCGCACCGCCCGCGATGGGCGTGAACCGTCAGCCCGTCGATTTCGAGTACGTGCGCTTTAACTGAAGCGATGGCGGCAGGCGAAGCACGAGAGGCGCGTTGTATCACCAGGTGGAGGAAGTCATGAACGCTCCAGTGTCGATCGAAGTGTTGCGGCAGCATCTGATCGATCCGGAAATCTGCATTCGCTGCAATACCTGCGAAGAGACTTGCCCGGTCGACGCAATTACGCACGACGACAACAACTACGTCGTGAAGGCCGAGGTCTGCAACGGCTGCATGGCCTGCGTGCCGCCGTGCCCGACCGGCGCGATCGACAACTGGCGCACGGTGCTGAAGGCCGACGCGTATTCGATCGACGAGCAGTTCACATGGGACGTGCTGCCGGAGCAGAACACGATGGCGGTGCCGGCCGAGGAAGCTGCGCCCGCCGCGAGCGACGCCGCCGCCGCCGAAGCGGACGGCATCGAAGTCGATACCGTGCGCGGCGCGGTCGTGCCGCCGTGGTCGGCCGCGAAGCCGTACGTGAATCTCTACACGCACAAGACGCCGACCACCGCGACCGTGGTCGGCAACTACCGGCTCACCGACAGTGCGACGTCGAGCGACATTCATCACATCGTGCTCGATTTCGGCTCTATGCCGTTTCCGGTGCTCGAAGGGCAGTCGATCGGCATTCTGCCGCCGGGCGCCGCCGCCGATGGCCGTACGCATCATGCGCGCCAGTATTCGATTGCCAGTCCGCGCGACGGCGAGCGGCCCGGCTATAACAACGTGTCGCTGACGGTCAGGCGCGTGTCGCGCCAGCATGGCGATACGATCGACGGCGTCTGCTCGAACTATCTGTGCGATCTGAAGAAGGGTGACGTGGTCAACGTGATCGGCCCGTTCGGCAGCACGTTCCTGATGCCGAATCATCCGAACTCGCATCTGTTGATGATCTGCACGGGCACCGGCTCCGCGCCGATGCGCGCGATGACCGAGTATCGGCGGCGCAAGCGTTTGAAGGGCGCGACCGGCAAGCTGATGCTGTTCTTCGGCGCGCGCACCCAGGAAGAGCTGCCTTACTTTGGACCGCTGACGAATCTGCCGAAGGATTTCATCGACACCACGCTCGCGTTTTCGCGCACGCCGGGTCAGGCGAAGCGCTATGTGCAGGACGCGATGCGCGAGCGCGGCCCCGACGTCGCAAACCTGCTGAGGGATGACAACACCTATATCTACGTATGCGGGCTCAAGGGCATGGAAGACGGCGTGCTGCAGGCGTTGAAGGATATCGGCGAGCAGCATCAGCTCGACTGGGAAGCGCTGTGGGCGAAGTTGAAGCGCGAAGGGCGGCTGCATCTGGAGACATACTGACGTCCCGGAATGGCTTCCGGGACGGCGCATCAAACTCTCCGGCGACGCGCGGCAATGCGGGGGATCGCGTCGAATTCATGCGTCGCGGACTCGAGACGCGTTCTTTCTTTGCCGATCTGGCTTTCCATCGTGCCGCCCGGCACCGCTTGCCGCCTGGACCTGCTTCTTGAAAAAAACGACCGGTTTGCTACAGTCGGCCCATGCCGCCCGATAGCGCTCGCCAGCCGGCGCTCTCGGATTTCAATCCGGGCCACCGGCATGGCCAATCTGTTGGAGCCCTCGATGAAGCCGATTCGTTTGCTGGTGCTGGCCGTGCTGCTGCAGGTGGTCGCGAACCCAGTATTCGCCGGCGACAAACTCGCGCAGATCCGGACCTCGGGCGTGTTCCGCATCGGCACGGAAGGCACCTATGAGCCGTACAGTTTTCACGACGACGCGGGCAGGCTGACCGGTTTCGACGTGGAACTCGGCACGGCGATCGCGCAGCGTCTCGGCGTCAAGCCGCAATTCATCGAGGCCCGATGGGAAGGGCTGCTGGCCGGTCTCGACATCGACCGCTATGACGCGGTCATCAACGAAGTCGCCGTGACCGACGAGCGCAAGCTCAAATACGATTACTCCGATCCGTACATCACGTCGCACGCGGTGCTGATCGTCGCCTCGGACAACACGACGATCCAATCCTTCGACGACCTTCTGGGCCGGAAATCCGCCAATACGCCGACGAGCCATCTCGGCCGGATCGCGGCGGCGCACGGCGCGCAGGTGATCCCCACGCACGGCTTCGAGGAATCGATCGATCTGGTCGCCGGGGGGCGCGTCGATGCCACCGTCAACGATTCGCTGTCGTTTATCGACTACAGGAAGCGCATGCCCGGCGTGAGGCTCAAGGTCGTCGCGGTCGATACGTCGGGCGAGGACAGCGGCCAGTCCGCGGTGCTGATCCGCAAGGGCAATCCGAAGCTGCGCGCGGCGCTCAACGAGGCGCTCGCCGGCCTGAGAAAAGACGGCACATATCAGCGGATTTCGCAGAAGTATTTCGGTCGCGACGTGTTTCGTTGAGCGCGTGGCGCCGTTCTCGCGGGTGAGTCGGTGCAATGAAGCGGTGACATGAGCCGGTGAAACGAAGCCGCAATAAAAAAGAAGGGGCGTTGCAATTGCAACGCCCCCTCCCGATACTACCGCGCGCCGCACCGATTACCAGACCGGCACAGCGGACCGGCAACGCACATTACTCACGCGCCTCACACGGTTGCATCGCTCAAGGCCGCTTCGAAGAAGCGCTCCTGCGCTTGCGCATTGGCACGCGCATACGCGCGATTGACACCGCTGATCACCGCGCGGATCGACGCCGTCACGAGGTTCGCATCGACCCCGACGCCGAACGCGCTGCCGGACACCTCGGCGCCGGCCATTTCGGCGATCGCGATCGCGCGGGCGTCGGCGCCTTGCGTGAGCGCGCGTTCTTCGTAGTGCTGGATGCGCACCGGCACGTCGAAGGCATGCATCAGCGCGTCGAGCGGACCGTTGCCCGCGCCGGACAGCACGCGCGCCGTGCCGTTGATTTCGACGTTGAGCTTGATGTGTTCGCGGCCGTCACGCTCCGACAGGCTGTGGCCGATATAGCGGACCGGCTCGGCCGTGCTCACGTATTCCTGCTGGAACAGTTCCCAGATCTGCGCCGGCGTGACTTCCTGGCCGCTCTCGTCGGTGAAGCGCTGCACGGCCGAGCTGAAATCGACCTGCAGACGGCGCGGCAACACGACGCCATAGCTCTGTTCGAGCAGATACGCGATGCCGCCCTTGCCCGACTGGCTGTTCACGCGGATCACGGAGTCGTAGGTGCGGCCGAGGTCGCTCGGATCGATCGGCATATACGGCACTTCCCAGATCGCGTCCGGCTTCTGCGCGGCGAAGCCCTTCTTGATCGCGTCCTGGTGCGAGCCCGAGAACGCGGTGAAGACCAGATCGCCGACATACGGATGACGCGGATGCACCGGCAACTGCGTGCATTCTTCGGCCGTGCGCGCGACTTCGTTGATGTTCGAGAAATCGAGTTCGGGGTCGACGCCCTGCGTGTAGAGGTTCAGCGCGAGCGTGACCAGATCGACGTTGCCGGTGCGCTCGCCGTTGCCGAACAGACATCCTTCGATGCGGTCCGCGCCGGCCATCACCGCGAGTTCCGCGGCGGCCACGGCGGTGCCGCGATCGTTATGCGGATGCACGGAGACGATCAGCGAATCGCGGCGCTTGAGGTTGCGGTGCATCCATTCGATCTGGTCGGCGTAGACGTTCGGCGTTGCCATTTCGACAGTGGCGGGCAGGTTGACGATCGCCTTGTGCTCGGGCGTCGGCTGCCAGATATCGAAGACCGCGTCGCAGACTTCCTTGGCGAATTCGAGTTCGGTGCCGCTGAACACTTCCGGGCTGTATTGCAGTGTGAAGTGCGTGTCGGGCTGCGCGTCGGCGAGACGCTTCATCGTGCGCGCGGCCTTCTGCGAGAGTTCGATCACGCCGTTCTTGTCGAGGCCGAAGACGATCTTGCGGAATTCCGGCGCGGTTGCGTTGTACAGATGGACGATCGCGCGCGGGGCGCCGCGCAACGATTCGAAGGTGCGCTCGATCAGATCGTCGCGCGCTTGCGTGAGCACTTCGATCGTGACGTCGTCGGGAATATGGCCGCCCTCGATCAGCTCGCGCACGAAGTTGAAGTCGGTCTGCGAGGCCGATGGAAACGCGACTTCGATTTCCTTGAAGCCGATCTGCACGAGCGTCTTGAACATGCGCATCTTGCGCTCGGCGTTCATCGGTTCGAAGAGCGCCTGGTTGCCGTCGCGCAGGTCGGTGCTCATCCAGATCGGCGCGCGCGTGATGGTGCGCGACGGCCATTGGCGATCCGTCAAATTGATCGGCTTGAACGAGCGGTATTTGGTAGCGGGGTTCTTCAACATTTTCATCATCCGAGGGTGAGACCGTGGCAGGTGTCGACCGGACGACGAAAACGCGATACTGGGCCGCCGGTCGGAAACCGGGGCTGGGTCAGTTACTGGGGAATCAAGCGGTTGCTTCGGTGTATCAGAGAGAAGCGGACGCGCGCAGCAGCAGACCTAGCCCGGTAGAGCGGGCTAGTAGTAGCGATAGGGTGGTCTGGGCGCGGTACATAGGGCGCAATGGGAACATATTATCGGGATGGAGTCAAGGCTCGTGGCTCGTGGCTCGTGGCTCGTGGCTCGTGGCTCGTGGGGCAGCGGGCAGCGGGCAGCGGGCTTTGCGCCGTGGCGGTCCCGCACCGCGCCGTCTACAGCCCGAATACGACGTGCAACGTATCGTTGTGCACGATCGTCGATACGCCGATCGCGAGCAGGATCGGCGGCAGCAGCGCCGAGCCGTAGCGGCGCACCGGCGCGCCGAGCAGCGGATGCTCGACCAGCCATACGGCGCCGGCGCACCACAGCCCGATCATGACGACGAACACGAGCGATACGAGCGCGTTTTCGCCGGCACCGTGGCTCGCGTACAGCGGCACATAGACGGCGAGATTGTCCGAGCCGTTGGCGATCGCAACGCTGGCGACGGCCCAGCTCGACGAGCCGCGTCCCGCGGGCGCCGGGCTGTGGCGGGCGGCCGGAGCATGCGCGGCGGGCTCGCCCGCATCGGGCTCCGCGCCGTTGTCCTCGCGTTGCGCGCGGGCGGGGCCGAAGCGCTCCCAGGCCTTGCTCAGGCCCACGCCGATCGGCAGGAACCCGAGCAGGCCGACATAGCCCGTCGGCAGGCGCGCGAGCAGCGCGGCGAGCAGCAGTGCCGCCGCGACGAGGATCAGCGAGCCCGCGTACTGTCCCGCGATCACGCGGCGGCGCTCGGCGCCGGCTTCGGTCAGAAACGCGAGCAGGACGAACAGGTTGTCGATATTGGTCGCGGCATAGGCGACGATTGCGAGCAGGACGAGGCTGAACATAAGGAAACGGATCGATACAGGATGGCAAAACCGCGCCGGGCCCAGTGGCCCTTCCGCTGGACGGCAACGCGGCCGACCCACACGATGCCGATGCGATCCGGCGAGGTCAAGCGGCATGCGTCAGGCGGCATGCGTCAGCGCCGGCGGGCGGGGCCGTAAGCTACAATGGCCGACGGCTAAAAAACGGAATGTCGATGAAGATGCGGATTCTCCCTATCGCCTGTGTCGCGACCGCCGCCGCGCTGCTGACGGCCTGCACGATCGCTTCCCGCAACTCGGGCGCATGCGAGCAACTGATGCGAAACAGGCTGGCCGAAACGTCGTCGGATACGCTGCGTGTCGCGCATCGCGGCGTTGCGATTCGCGGCTCGCGCGTGGTGGTCGAAGGCTCGATCGAGCATGTGCCGAGCGCATCCGAAGTGGCCGCCTCGGCTGCGGCCGCGGCGTCGGCTCCGCGGGCAGCCTTGGCACCGGTCATGGCCTCGGCGACGAAGGAAGCCTCGGCTGTCGCCGTGGCGGCCAAGCCTGCGGCGCCCAAAAAGGTCGTGACGCCGGCTGCCGCCGAATGCACGTTCCACGGCGAAGAGCTCGACGTATTCCGCTGGCTCGCGCCCGCGAAGCTCGCGGCACCGGCGGAGCAGGCGGACGGCGCCGCGGGTTGAATCGACGGGAGCGCTGGTGCCAGGGCGGCACCGGTTTCCACCCCAGTCCTCTTTCCTCGCCGCCTCGGCGCTGAATCCGTCAGCGCGTCGGCACGCCTCCTCACTCCCTCAAAATGCGTAATACGGCCCGGCTCCGGCCGCCGTATTACGCGACGCGATTGCCGTATAAACCCGTCGCCCGTAGAAGAACGGCAAGCCCCACGCGAAGCCCTGGCTCGACGTGCCCGCGAGGTTGTCGAACGCGTTGTTCGACGACGCGAACAGCGTGCTCGCATTGCCGACATCGAACGCGACCGTGTTCGACACGCCATTGCTTCCTGCGATCGACGCGTTCGCGGCTTGCGTCGAGCCCGGGCAGTACCAGATGCCGCACAGCGGAAACTGCGACGAGTGGAAGAAGAACCCGTTCGAACCGCTGTCGAGATAGCTCAGCGTATAGGTCTGCCCGCCCGCGGTCGTGGTCACGTAGCCCGTCACCGAATTCGCCTTGATGACGCTCGCGCCGCCGAGCGTGTTGTTCGCCTGCGTGCCGATGCCGAAGATCAGCGAGCCCGACACGCTCGCCGCGCCGGCATCGGCGACGGCGGGCAGGTCGATCACGACGCCGTTGTTGTCGAGCGCGAAACTGCTGACCGGGTTGGTCACCTGCTGAGCGACGGCCTGCGCACTGGCCGTGCAGGTGCCGCTCGTGGTGCAGCTGTAGTACCAGCGCGGCAGCGCGGCGTTCGCGCAGCCGCTGCCGCAATCGACGGGGAACAGGCCCACGCCGAGAATGCCGTTCGAGTGCAGGCTCGTGACCGTCAGCATCGCCGGGCCCGCGTTCGCGCAGTCGGTCGGCGCGGCGGGCAGCGCCGGATCGGCGATCAGATGCACGGGAATCGCGGCGGCGAGCTGGCCGGCCATGCGCACGTCGGCGGTGCGCACCGAGCCCCACGCGTAGCCGCTGCCGAACACCGCGCATTCGCTTGCCATGCCGCCGCCCGATGCCACCGCGGGCAACGTAAAGCCCGCGGGCAGTGCCGACGCGAGAATGCGCAGGCCGTTCGAGCCCGTGTCGACCTGGATGTCGTCGATCGTCGCGCAATTGCTGGTGCCGGCCTGGCAGATCGTGACGCTCGTCGTCAGCATGTTGCGCGTCATGCCGGGCGATACGCCGACCGTGACCGGCTGCACGTTCGCCACGTTCGATTGCGGCACGCTCGTGTTCTGATTCGAATTCGACGTGCCGGCGCTGCTGGGCGAAGACGGCGTGCCGCCTGACGAGCCGGTTCCGGACGGGGTGGACGACGCGTTGTTCGAGCCGCCGCCACCGCCGCAGGCGGCAAGGGCCGCGCAGACGACGAGGGCGAGGGCGTAGACACGGAGAGCGGATTTCATGGCGGGGTGGGCATCGGGTGGGGCTGAAGGGCGGCTGCGCGTTACTGGAGATCGTCGGCCGTGACGCCGGCCGGCAAGGCCGCCGGCAGCCACGCGCGGCCGACGTAGCTGCGCATCGGGCCGCCCGATTCGACGATCACGTCGGGCCGCGCGATCCGCGACGCATGCAGGTTGCCGTTCGCGGACGCCGCGGCCGCGCCCGCCTGATACGAGCCGGCGTACTGGCCGAGTAGCGCGTGCAGGTCCGGCATGGTCGGGCCCTGCCACGTGTAGGCGACGATCTGGCCGGTGCTGGTCGCGTATTCGTTGAGGGTCGTGTTGCCGGCATCGGTCATCGTGCGCACGCGCAGCGCGCCGTTGAGGATCGTGCGCGAGGCCGCCTGGGCGGGCATCGCGCCGCCGAGTTCGGCATAGGCGCCGGTGCTGGCGCAGCACGCGATGAGCGCGAGCGCCGCCGCACGCGCGGACGGATAAAAACGGGCTTTGAACATGGCGTGTATGCCTTGCGGGCGGGGGCGCCCGGGCTTTATTGAGATACGAATGAAAAATAACAGCCGGGTTTGGCTTCCTGTGACGTGCCCTGTCAGGCGCCGCCACACGCAATCTCAAAATAAAGCGGGATGTATTGCTTAAAGCCCTTTCAGAACAAGCGTTTAACCACGACGTAAGAACATTCTTAACGCCGTCTCATGACTGTTAGCGACCGTTAAATTTACCCGATGACAAAGCAAATAGGCGGGAAAAAACGCGAATTTTTTTAGGGAAAGAGGCATGGCGCACAGACATCCAGAACGAGACGCCGCCGGTGCGATGGGTGGACCAACCTGCGGGCAAACCCCAGTTTTTGCACACGCTTGCCCGGGACCGGTAAAATGTTGGGTTGATCCACGGAAACTTGCCGTGGCGTAGCGGAAGGATTCCCCGAACATGACTGATCTTCGTCTTACCAGGCGGTTTGCAGTAATGCTGATGGCGGGCGGGCTGGTTGCCGGCTGCGGCACCTCGTCGCCGAACAAAATCGACTACAAGAGCGACTCCCGGTCGAAGCAGGTATCGCTCGCGGTACCGCCGAACATGATCGACGAGACGTCCGATCAGCGCTCGCTGCCGCCGCAGGGTGGCGAAACCTCGCTGTCCACACTGAAGCAGGTGCAGGCACAGGCGCCGGCGGGCAATTCCGTGGTGGTCGTGCCGCCGGTTCAGGGCATGCATATCCAGCGCGACGGCACCGAAAGCTGGCTCGTGCTCGACAACAGAACGCCGGATCAGGCCTGGCCGCAAATCCGTCGCTTCTGGCAGGAGCAGGGCTTCCTGCTTGTCGTCGACCAGCGCGACAAGGGCGTGATGGAAACCGACTGGAACGAAACCCATGCGCAGATCAACGACGGCCTGATCCGCAACACGCTGTCGAAGGCGATGGGCAACAGCTACGTAAGCTCCGAGCGCAACAAGTTCCGCACGCGTCTCGAAGCGGCGCCGAACGGCGGCACCTACGTGTTCGTGAGCCAGAAGGGCATGCGCGAGGCGGTCACGGGTGCGAACAACGATTCGAGCCAATGGCAGCCGAAGCCGAACGATCCGGCGCTCGAGCAGGAATATCTGAAGCGTCTGATGGCATCGCTCGCGCTGGCCGATTCGCGCGGCGCGGCCGGCACGCCGAACGCCGAGCTGTCGCCGGCGGGCGCGCAAACCGCGCCGAACGCGGCCACGGCGGGCGCCAAGTCGGCGGCGGCTGCAACCGCGGCGCAGAACGTCGTGCTCGCGGCGCAGCAGCCGATGCCCGATCCGGACGCGCAGAATACCTCGGCGCAGTTTTCGTCGACGGAACTCACGCTGGGCGAGCCGTATGACCGCGCATGGCTGCGCGTGGGCCTCGCGCTCGATCGCAGCAACTTCACGGTCAACGACCGCGACGCGACCCGCGGCCTCTACTTCGTGCGCTACGTCGATCCGAAGGATCTGTCGTCGGCCGAGCAGGGTTTCTGGAGCCAGGTGTTCCACGGCAAGAAGGAAAAGGTCGCCAAGGAGTATCGCGTGAACGTGCGCGCGGTGACGCCTAACCAGACGCGTGTCGCCGTCGTCGACGACAAGGGGCAGATCGACGACAGCCAGCAGGCGAAGCAGATCATGAGTCTGATGGCCGACCAGCTGCACTGAGCGACGTTCGCGCGGCGAGGCCGCCGATTCGGAAGACCGCCCGGGTGAATCCCGGGCGGTTTTTTTTCGTCCGTTCGTTTGCCGTCCCGTTGTCCGTTTGCCGTTGCGTCGCCGTCGTATGCGGCGGCTCGCGGTTCATCGCGCTCGCCGCGTCGTCCTGCGCAACCGGTCGAGCCGCGCATGGCTTTTGCTTTTGATCCTGACAGCGACAGTCACCGGCCAGGAGCGGAGCCAGCCATGTTCGACGTGATCCCTTACTGGATGTGGGCAGTGAGCCTGCTCGTTCTTGCCTTGATGTGCGGCGCGGTGTTGAGCGTTCCCGAGCCACGCGAGCGCGGGCGGCCGCTACGACGAATCGCATCGGCGCGGGCGAGGCGGCTGTAGCGTCGACCGGCCCCGCATCCGTCCATGCACGTCCGCGATGCCGGCGTTTTCGCCGTGTGCAGCGCACGTAACGTGACGTTACGTTGGTGACGTAACCCGCGAAGTTCTCCGCCTTGCCGGCCATGCTTCGCTTCCTTTCTGTTTGAAAGAAAAATATCAATATAAATCAGACAGTTGTGGGCATCTGCGAGGGCTTCTCATAGCTGGCACGCAAGCTGCTTTATAAGACTCATGGGGCCGGATGGGATACCCGATGCGCATGCGCGGCGGATTCCACTTGCGTTTCAAATCATTGCGGTGCCGGCGTGCGAACCGGTACCGAGCCCGATAACGGCCTGCGCGTTGCGCGCGGCCCCGGTGGCCCCGTCGCCTATCCTCGTAGGGCGACGGTTTTTGCCCGCACTCCCTGGGAGTGCGGGCTATTTTTTCGTACTCAGGATTTGCAACGTAGCGCCGGATGGCCGAAGCGGCGGGGCGATTGGCACCGCGCGGGCAGGAAAAGAGGCTGCGGACGTCGAAGGCGTGCGGAAACGGGGGGGGCCGGCTAGGCGTAGGCCTGCGGAACTGCCGCCCGGCCGCCCGGCGAAGCCGCACCAGTACCCATGCGCTCAGGTATCGGCGCGCCGCGTTCCTGTCCACGGCAGACGCTTCACGACTCCCGTTGCCAGCGCGGTACCCAGCAGAATCACAGCGCAACCTTCGAGCATGCCCGGCGACACGGCCTCGCCGAGAAACAGCGCACCCCACAGAATGCCGAACACCGGAATCACGAACGTCACGGTAATTGTGCGCGCCGGCCCGATGACCGCGACCAGATGGAAGAACATCATGTACGCGATGCCGGTGCAGGCGACGCCGAGCCCGATCACGGCGCCCCATGCGCGCAGCGAGATCGGCGCGGCGGGCCAGTCGATCACCGCGAGCGGCAGCAGCACGATCGTCGCGCCGAGCATCGTGCCGGCGGCGACGGTCAGCGCATCGACGCCGGTCAGGTAGCGCTTCGTATAGTTCGCGGCGATGCCGTACAGCAGCGTCGCGCCGAGCGCGGCCGCCGCCGCGAGCGCCACGGTCGCAGGTGTGGCGGGCGAGCCGTCGGGCGCCACGATCTGGTCCCACACGAGCATCAGCACGCCGAGAAAGCCGACCGCGAGACCGAGCGTGCGTAGCGTGCTCAGGCGATCGCGCAGCCACAGGAAACCGACCAGCGCGCCCCACAGCGGCGTGCTGGCATTGATCACCGACGTCACGCCCGCCGACAGCGTCAGCTCGGCATAGGCGAACAGGCAGAACGGCGCCGCCGAATTCAGGATGCCGACCACCAGCAACGGCAGCGCGCGCGTGCGCAGCAGCGTGGCGGACTGTTGCAGCGGCCGTCGCGCGAGCAGCACGATGGTGAGAAAGATTGCACCGATGCCGACGCGCAACGCCATCAGCGGCGCCACGCCGAAGTCGTTCACGCCGATGCGGATGAACAGGAACGACGCGCCCCACAGGGCGGCGAGAATCATCAGTTGCAACAGGTTTCTGGCTTTCATTGGAAGGGCGCCGCGCGCGGTTGAGTCGGGACGCCTGAGCATCGTAACAGCGCGATCGTGCGAAACGTTTCAGCGTGGAATGAAACGGCAAGATGCGGGAGAGGGGGCGTCCGGTGAACCCGATCGTAAGCGTTGCGCGGGCACGCGCAAAACGAGCAATTCTCACCGATATGTGAGAAAAACTACGATACGACGGGCGGAGAGGCCGGCCGTGCCCGTGCCGAACCGGCGGGCACGTGAAAAAACATGAGGTAAACCACAGTCTCAGGGGGCCGCGGCCGAAGCGCATCCGCTTCGACGCAGCGCCAGAGCCAGACGTGGACGCAACGCCGGTCAACCTCGACGCGGCGTCGCTGTCACCTCAATGCAACCTCAAGGCAACGTTAATGCAGCGTCAATGCGGAATCATCCACTGCAGGAAATTCTGCTGCGCCCACACGAGCACGCCGAGCAGCACCGTCAGCAGAATCGAATGCTTGAAGGTCTTCGCGAACACGACACCTTCCTTGCCCTTCAGTTCGGTCGTCGCGACGCCGGTCGAGATGTTCTGCGGCGAGATCATCTTGCCCATCACGCCGCCCGACGAATTGGTCGCCGCCATCAGCACCGGGTTCAGGTTGAGCTGGTTGGCCGCCACCACCTGCAGGTTGCCGAACAGGGCGTTGCCCGAGGTATCGCTGCCCGACAGGAACACCGCGACCCAGCCGAGGAACGCCGACACGAGCGGGAAGAACGGCCCGACCGAGGCGACGCCGAGACCGAGCGTGTAGGTGAGCCCCGAATAGTTCATCAGATAGGCGAGGCCGACGATGGTCGCGACCGTCAGAATCGCGATGCGCGTCTGCACCCACGTATCGGCGATCGCCTTGCCGAATTCGCCCGGCGACAGCCGCACGATGAACGCGGTGATGAGCGCCGCGACGAGAATCGCGGTGCCGGTCGCGAGCGGCTGGAAGTCCCACACCGCGCCGTACGGCGTGTTGTACAGCGTGATGAAGACGGCCTTGTCGAGACCGGGCCACGGCACCTTGACGTCGCCGATCGTGAAGATCTTCGCGACGGTCCAGACGATCACGACGACCGACACGATGATCCACGGATACCAGCCCTGCGCGCCGCCGACCTTGCCGCGCACCTCGTTGATGCGGTCGACGTTGACCGCGAACTTCGGATCGACGGCGGGCTTCCAGACGCGCAGGAACGCGATCGTGACGATCAGCGAGACCATCGACGACAGCACGTCGGTCAGGCTGTAGTTCACGTAGTTCGACGCGACGAACTGCGTGAGCGCGAAGCTCGCGCCCGACACGAGCAGCACCGGCCACACGCGCAGCATGTTGCGAAAGCCCGCGTAGACGGCGATCACGTAGAACGGCAGCAGCAGCGCGAAGAACGGCAACTGCCGGCCGACCATTTTCGCGAGCGCATCGGACGGCAGATGCGTGACCGCGCCGAGCACCGTGATCGGCACGCCGAGCGCGCCGAACGCGACCGGCGCGGTGTTGAAGATCAGCGTGAAGGTAAGCGCTTCGAGCGTCGGAAAGCCGAGCATGATGAGCAGCGAACTCGTGATCGCGACCGGCGTGCCGAAGCCGGAAATGCCTTCGAGCAGCGCGCCGAACGAAAAGCCGACCACCACGAGCACGATGCGCCGGTCGTTCGGCAGGTTGTCGATCATCCACAGGCGAAAGGCCGCGAATCGTCCCGAGCGTTGCGCGATGTTGTAGAGCAGGATCGCGGTGAAGACGATCCACATGACGGGCCAGCACGCGAACACGGCGCCCGCGGCCACCGAGTTGAACGCGAGTCCGACCGGAAACTGCCAGATGAAAATCGCTACGACCAGACCGATGACGAGGCCCGCGAGCGACGCCTGCCAGGCTGGCCTGCGGGCCCAGCCGAGCAGCGCGAGCACCGCAATGATCGGCAGCGCGGCGACGAGAAACGAGGGGAACAGCGAGTTGCCGACTGGAGTGAGTAGTTGATGAAACATCACGTCTCCTTCGTTGTTGTTGGGATCGACGCGTGGACTGCGCGTGACGGGCGCGTCGCGGTAGCAGGTAGATGCACCCCGGTGAAACGGGCGTACCGGGCATCGCCTGATTTAAGCGGGTGCTGCATGTGGCTTCCCCAAGAATAGAGCGCTGCGCGGCCGCGTCAAGCCGGGAAAGTACGGGCGTTCGGAATGGCGTGGTGCGATGGTTCACGCATGGCGCATGTCGGGCGCCGGGGGAGAAGATGAATCGCGCTCGATGGGCGCGCGAGGCAGAGCGTGAAGGAAGGCGCCTTCCGGGCGAGGGCGCATGAGCGAAAGCGCGCTTGGCGCGCACAGTACGCCGCGTCGGCAGCGCATGAAAAGCGGCGGGGGCGTGGGCGACTGACGCATGGACGGCGGATCGCGTCCACGCGCCTGCTCAATGGTTGGGAGCCGGGCGCCTGACATGGCCCGGCGTTCCAAACTGCTTCAATGCCAGTGCCGTCCCCACCCGCCGCCCCAATATCCGCCGACGCCGATCGCAATCGACGGCCCGTAATAGGCTGGGTACGGATAAACAGGCGGCGGATAGTACGCGGGATAAGGCGCGACATAAACGGGCGGCGGCGCGGCGACGGCGTAACCCGGCGACGAATTCTGCGGTGCCGTTTGCGGCTGTGCCGGCTGTGCCTGCTGCTGGGCCGAGGACGGATTCGACGGATCGTCCGGCGCGCCCTGCTGGGCCGTGGCCGGCGTGGCGTAGTACGACGAGTAGTACCCGCCCGGATAGTAGCCGGCCGGGTAATAGCAGCCCGACAAGGCGAGCGCGATGGCCGCGCCGCCGCCGAGTATGGCGACGCGACGCGGGAGAGGCGAAAGGGTACGGATGGACGGTGTAGATTCGCGCGGCGGCCACGGACGTGCCGAGCGAATGGTGTTGACGACGCAAGGCTTCATGACACGCTCCTCGATGACCGACGCCGCCATGCGCGGCGTCATTCAGAGGAGCTTACGCTTTTGCGATGGAAGCGCTGTGGCAAAACCGTAACGGCGTATTTCAGTTCATTTCAGCGTCTGCCCGAGGCAAGCGCTGAGGTTTCCGCTGCTGTCGCAGGCGCCCGAAGATAATTCGGTATCCTGTACGAATCGCCGGGTGCTATCGAGTACTATCGGATGCTATCGGGCGGATCACCTGCCGATCTGATTGCCGATCACCCCACCCACCGCCGCGCCGCCGAGCGTCGACAAGCCGCTGCCGCCGATCACGGCGCCGGCTGCACCGCCGACGCCCGCGCCGATCGCCGTATCGCGCGTACGCGCAGACATGCCGCCGCAAGCCGCGAGACTGGCGACGACGGTTGCAATAGCGGCAAGCGAGCCGATGCGATGGATCGTTTTCATGATGCAGACTCCGGGATTCGTTGGACCTGTTCGTTGAACCGGTTCGTGGCAGTGGGGCTCTCCCTGTCCTCGCCCCCGATCGCGGCCGCGCGCGTCGGCGCCGGTTGTGCGAGCCGGGCGGCGACGCGCCGCTTTCGTCAGCGGATGTTTTCCTTCTGCATACCGATTCAGCACGGGGCGTGCCCGCTCTTCCGGCAGACGCAACGAAAAAGCCCGCCATTCAGGCGGGCTTCGATGCTGCGCTTGCCAAGCGACGCGTTCAGTCCAGCGACACGAAACACGAAACACAATGTGCCGCGAGCGAAACCGCTCACTGACGCTGATAAATCTCCGCGCCTTGCTTCATGAACTCGATCGACTTCACTTCCATGCCTTTCTTCAGCGCTTCGTCGTCGGTCACGCCCTGTTGCGCGGCGAACTCGCGCACGTCCTGGGTGATCTTCATCGAGCAGAAGTGCGGGCCGCACATCGAGCAGAAATGCGCGACCTTGGCCGAATCCTTCGGCAGCGTTTCGTCGTGGAATTCGCGCGCCTTGTCCGGGTCGAGACCGATATTGAACTGGTCTTCCCAGCGGAATTCGAAGCGTGCCTTCGAGAGCGCGTTGTCGCGCACCTGCGCGCCCGGGTGACCCTTCGCGAGGTCGGCGGCATGCGCGGCGAGCTTGTACGTGATGATGCCGGTCTTCACGTCGTCCTTGTTCGGCAGGCCGAGGTGTTCCTTCGGCGTCACGTAGCAGAGCATCGCGGTGCCAAACCAGCCGATCATCGCGGCGCCGATGCCCGAGGTGATGTGGTCGTAGCCCGGTGCGATGTCGGTCGTGAGCGGCCCGAGCGTGTAGAACGGCGCTTCGTCGCACCAGTCGAGCTGCAGGTCCATGTTCTCCTTGATGAGCTGCATCGGCACGTGGCCCGGGCCTTCGATCATCACCTGCACGTCGTGCTTCCACGCGATCTGCGTGAGTTCGCCGAGCGTCTTCAGCTCGCCCAGCTGCGCTTCGTCGTTCGCGTCGTAGATCGAGCCGGGACGCAGGCCGTCGCCAAGCGAGAAGGCCACGTCGTAGGCCTTCATGATTTCGCAGATCTCTTCGAAGTGCTCATAGAGGAACGACTCGCGATGATGCGCGAGACACCACTTCGCCATGATCGAGCCGCCGCGCGAAACGATGCCGGTCATGCGGTTGGCCGTGAGCGGCACGTATTGCAGACGCACGCCCGCGTGGATCGTGAAGTAGTCGACGCCTTGCTCGGCCTGTTCGATCAGCGTGTCGCGGAAGATTTCCCACGTCAGGTCTTCGGCCTTGCCGTTGACCTTTTCGAGCGCCTGGTAGATCGGCACCGTGCCGATCGGCACCGGGCTGTTGCGGATGATCCACTCGCGCGTTTCATGAATGTGCTTGCCGGTCGACAGATCCATCACCGTGTCGCCGCCCCAGCGGATCGCCCACGTCATCTTGTCGACTTCCTCGCCGATCGACGACGTCACGGCCGAGTTGCCGATGTTCGCGTTGATCTTCACGAGGAAGTTGCGGCCGATGATCATCGGCTCGCTTTCCGGGTGATTGATGTTGTTCGGAATGATCGCGCGGCCGCGCGCGACTTCTTCGCGCACGAATTCCGCAGTGATTTCAGCGAGGCCGTTCGGGCCGAACGCGCTCGCGCCGAACGCCTGGCCCGGATGCTGGCGGCCCATCATCGCGGCGAGCTTCGTGCCGTTCGGGCCGCTCGTCTTCAGGCTTTCGAGGTACTCGGCGCGGCGCTGGTTCTCGCGGATCGCGATGTATTCCATCTCCGGCGTGACGATGCCCTGCCTCGCGTAGTGCATCTGCGTCACGTTTTTGCCGGCGACCGCGCGGCGCGGCGTGCGATGCAGGCCCGGGAAGCGAAGCTGCGCGGTGGCCGGATCGGCGGCGCGCTCGCGGCTGAAGCTGCTCGACAGGCCGGTGAGCGGCTCGGTGTCGCCGCGCTCTTCGATCCACGCCTCGCGCAGCGCCGGCAGACCCGCGCGGATGTCGATCTTCGCGTCCGCGTCGGAGTAGGGGCCCGACGTGTCGTAGACGTAGATCGGCGGGTTCTTTTCGCCGCCGAAGCTGTCAGGCGTATCGGCCTGGGAGATTTCGCGCATCGGCACGCGGATGTCGGGGCGCGAGCCGGTCACGTAGACCTTGCGGGAATTCGGCAGCGGCGCGACGGCGGCTTCGTCGACATGGGCGTCGGCGGACAGGAACTTCGGGTTGGCGTTCATGCAAATCTCCATGCTAAGCAATGTGGGGCGGCTAAGCAGGAGACCGAGACGGAAGAGGTCGGAAATCGCGAGAGATGAGGCGGTGCAGCTGGAGTGCGAGATCCGTACGCTTCCCTGCGCTGGCATTATCCAGATCAGGTTCAAAGGGTATTTCTCACCCACGTGGCACGGACCTCCAGACACCGTGCGACGCAGGACCCCCGCGTTAGCAGCGCACACGATACACCGGCCGCCCGCTGTTTGGCAACCCATCCAGATAGATCAAGCGAGGGATTGGGTTGCAATCAGACATATCCTATTCTTGTTCTGACACCGTATTGAACAGCGATGGCCGACAGCGAAAAAACGCCCGCGGCTTATCTCGAAAAGCGCCGTTAAAACGCCGTTCAAGCTCCGTTCAAGCGGGTCGACCCATTGCCGTCCAGCCAGGTGCGGCAAGGCGGCTGTCCGGCGCGGCGATTCGCGCGGGGCGGCGTGCGAATGGCGCGAGGCGACTCGCGCCGATTGACAAAAAAGCGAGGTGTGCATGAAAGCGGAAACAGGGCGGTGGCCGGCGTTCGGCAGGAAGGCGGCGGTAGCGGCGTTGCTGGCCGCGCCGCTGGCGGCGTCGGCGGCAACGGGCGGGGTGATCCGGTTCGTCGGGATGGTCGTGGCGCCGCAGCTGGAAATCAGCGCGGATGCCGTGCCCACCGTCGCGAGCGCCGGCGGGGCGGCGGTGGCGGGGCAGGGGCTCGCGCGCACGGTGACGTTCGGCGCGTCGCCGGGCGTCGGCGGCGGCGTGGATGTCGCGCTCGAGGTCAACGGCGATGCACGCTCGCGCGATCTCGTGGCGGCGCGTTTCGTCGACGGTGGCGGGCGCGTGACCGCGGCTCGCGATGGCCGCTATGACGTGGGACAACTGGGCGGCGTGCTGTCGCTCTCGGCGCAGCGCGCCGACGTGGACACGCGTGTCACGGTGGTCGTCAGCTACGAGTAAGCCGCGAGGTCCGTGGCGCCTGCCAGCCGCTGTCGAAAAAAAATAAAAACAGGCTGTCATAACCGGCGGCGCGGTTCGACCAACGTGCAGATTCCTTGTGGAGCACGTCATGTCGACCGCGCGCAGCCGTTCAACGCTTCGATATTGGGTTTTATCTTTCGCGCCAGTTTTCGCGCTGGCGATCTTCCTTTTCAGCGCTGGCGCCGGCAGCACTCGCGCCTACGCAGCCGCTGCCGCCTGCGCGGCGCACAGTCCCGCGCATCGCGTGGCGCTCGTCGAGTTGTACAGCAGCGAAGGCTGCGATAGCTGTCCGCCCGCCGACCGCTGGCTCGGTCAATGGAAAAGCGGCGCGGCCGCGCAGGGCATCGTGCCGCTCGCGCTGCATGTCGATTACTGGAACAGCCTCGGCTGGACCGACCGCTTTGCCCAGCCTCGCTTCACCGAACGTCAGCAGACGCTGACGAAGCTCGCGGGCGCTCACACGGTCTATACGCCGGAAGTGTTCGTCGCGGGTCACGAACTGCGCGACTGGTCGCGGCGCGACTGGTCGCGGCGCGACAGCTTCGCGAGCCGCATCGACCGGCTCGTCGCCGAACCGGCGCAGGCGAGCATCGCGCTTGCGTTGACGCCGCGCATGCCCGGCGCGTTCGATGTCGATGCGCAATTTCGCAGCGCGGCCGCATCCGCCGCAAATCCGTTGAGCGCCTATCTCGCGGTCTACGAAAACTCGCTGATGTCGCAGGTCGGCGCCGGCGAAAACCGCGGCGCGACGCTGCATCACGAGCGGGTCGTGCGGCAGTGGCTCGGTCCCATACCGCTCGTCGCGGGCCATGCGCGGATCAGGCAGGACATCCGCATCGAGGACGCGCCGGCCGATGCTGGCACCAACGCCAACGCCAACGCCAACGCCAACGCCAACGCCAACGCCAACGCCAACGCCAACGCCAACGCCAACGCCAACGCCAACGACCGCTTCGGCGTGGTCGCCTTCGTCGAGAACGACGCGACCGGTGACGTGCTGCAAGCCACCGAACTGGCCGCCTGCCATTGAACACCATCCAGCCACCACTCCGGATTGCCCCATCCGCCTCAGGAGAGTCCCATGTCCACGCCCCACACCTTGCGCGACAGCGCGCCCCCCGCGACCCCGAACCGGCACCGCGCGATCCATCCGCTGTGGGTGCGCGTCACGCACTGGCTCAACGCGCTCGCGGCCATCGTGATGATGCTGTCGGGCTGGCGCATTTACGACGCCTCGCCGATTTTCCCGGCCTTCAGCTTTCCGACCGCGATCACGCTCGGCGGCTGGCTCGGCGGCGCGCTGCAATGGCACTTCGCGGCGATGTGGCTGCTCGTGTTCAACGGACTCGTCTATCTCGCGCTGAATCTCGCGAGCGGCCGCCTCGTGCGCAAGTTTCTGCCGCTGACGCCGCGCGCGGTGCTGCGCGACTTCGTCGCCGCCTTGCGCGGCCGGCTCTCGCATGCCGATCTGCGCGACTACAACGCGGTGCAGAAGCTCGCCTATCTGTTCGCGATCGTCGATCTGATCGTGCTGGTGCTGTCGGGGCTCGCGATCTGGAAGTCGGTGCAGTTTCCGCTGCTGCGCGAGCTGATGGGCGGCTATGACAACGCGCGCATCGTCCATTTCACGGCGATGTCGCTGCTGGCCGCGTTCCTCGCCGTGCATCTGGCGATGGTGGCGCTCGTGCCGCGCTCGCTGCTCGCGATGCTGCGCGGCCGCTGAGCCGCATGCAAGCGCAGGCTCCCGGACAACCCGCAATGACACACCCGACACACCCGACACACCCGAACCACAGCATGCACAACGTTACGGATGGCGAATCATGACCAAGCCCGATGATCGATCCACGCAACGCGGCCTCCAGCGGCTGGACCGCGCCTCGATCCTGCTCGATGCGAAGCGCGAACTCGCGATGCCGTCGCGGCGTCTGTTCGGCAAGCAGTTGCTGACGCTCGGCGGTTTGTCGATGCTGACCGGCTGCTCGCTGACCGACGACGCCTCGGTCAACCGCTTCCTCACCGCCGTCTCGCGCCTGAACGACCGCGCGCAGGCCGCGCTGTTCGATCCGCGGCAACTCGCGCCGACCTACACCGAGACGCAGATCACGCGGCCGTTTCCGTTCAACGCGTTCTACGGCATCGATGACGTGCCGCACGTGGACGGCGCCGACTACCGCCTCAAGGTGAGCGGCCTCGTCACCGGCCAGCGCGTCTGGACCCTGCCCGAGCTGTATGCGTTGCCGCATGCCGAGCAGATCACGCGGCATATCTGCGTGGAAGGATGGAGCGCGATCGGCCGCTGGGGCGGCACGCCGTTCGGCGATTTTCTGCGGCGCATCGGCGCGGATACGAGCGCGAAATACGTCGGCTTCAAATGCGCGGACGACTACTACGAAAGCATCGACATGGCAACCGCGCTGCATCCGCAAACGCTGCTGACGTTCTCGTACGACGGCGAGCAACTGCCCGCGAAGTACGGCTACCCGATGAAGCTGCGCATGCCGACCAAGCTCGGCTACAAGAATCCGAAACACATCGTCGAGATGTTCGTCACCAACACCTACCCTGGCGGCTACTGGGTCGACCAGGGCTACAACTGGTTCGGAGGCTCCTGACGCACGCGTCGGCGGCTTCGGAAATACGCCGGCCCGCGCCGGTTTCGCTTGATTTACCCCCACCCACTGACAAACGGAGTTATCCCATGAAAAAGTTCGTAATCGCAACGATCACGCTCGCCATGCTGGCGGGCAGCGGCGCCGCCTTCGCTCAGGCGAGCGGGGCGATGTCCCACGATTCGATGTCGAAGGACGCGATGTCGAAAGATTCGATGTCCAAAGACAGCATGTCGAAGGACAGCATGAAAAAAGACGCCATGAAACACGACGCAATGAAGAAGGATGGCGGCGCGATGGGCATGAAGCACGAGGCGTCGGGCGCGATGGCCAACTGAGGTCCCGGGCGCGCCTGACCCGTGCTGGCGGTCCCGGCGCGGCAGGCGAAAAAAGCCGGTAAAAAGCAGCCAAAAAAGCAGCAAGAAAGCCGGGTTGATGCGCCCGGCTTTTTTCTGTTGTAACGATGCCAAAAAGTTACGATTCTCCCGAGCGATGCAGTGTGCGCTTACTGCATAATGCGGTGCGCGCCGTATTCGGCGCGTGCCGGCCGCGGCGCTTGCAGCGGCGCCGCGGATCGCGGCCCCATTGGGCACATTGGCGCTATCGGCCCACGGGCCGCGGGGGCCATCCGCATCGCTTTTCCGCTCCATCGACATGTCCGCCAGCTTTGCCCGTCAGACCGCATCGCCGATGCGGCGTCCGCCGTCCCGCACGAGGGAGGGCAGCGCAGGCGCGAGGCTTTTCCCGTGGATACGCTCGACGATGCAGGCGGGCTGAACGCATGTCGTCGCCCCGTTCCGTTTTTTCTCCGCGTCACTGGCCGATCCGTGCGCCGCGCTCGCACAATGGCCAGATCGCGCTCGCACTCGCCGTCGTCTATCTCGTGTGGGGCTCGACCTACCTCGCCGTGCACGTCTCGCTCGGCTCGTTTCCGCCGCTGCTGCTCTCCGGCTTGCGCAACCTGTTCGCCGGCCTCGGCCTGTTCGTGCTCGCGGTGCGCCGCAAGCCGATTCCGCCGAGCTTCGCCGAAATCCGCAACGCCGGGCTCGTCGGCACGATGCTCGTCGGTTTGTCGAGCGGCATGCTCGCCTACGGGATGCGCACCGTCGGCACCGGCACCGCGGCCGTGATGGTCGCCACCGTGCCGCTCTTCGCGAGCGTGATCGCGGCGCTCGCGGGCCGCAAGATCGGCCGAGGCGAATGGTTCGCGGTTGCGCTCGGGCTCGTCGGCATTGCGATTCTGAGCCACGGCGACACCACGCCCGGTTCGGCCGGCGGCAGTCTCGCGATTCTGTGCGGCGCGCTGTTCTGGGCCGGCGGCGCGCATCTGGCCGGGCAACTGAAGCTGCCCTCGGACCTGTTTCTCTCGACCGCGCTGCAGATCGGCCTCGGCGGCGCGGTTTCGACGCTGGTCGCGTGGATCTCGGGCGAGCGCATGCTCGAACTGCATGTGCTGCCGCTGCTCGCGTTTCTCTATCTGATGCTGATCGGCACGATGGCCGCGTACGTCGCGTACGGTTTCCTGATTCGCCATACGAGCCCGATCATCGCAAGCAGCTGCATGTACGTGAATCCGGTCGTGGCGGTCGCGCTCGGTGCGTTGCTGCTTGGCGAGCCGGTTACGCGCTACACGGTGGTCGCGACGATCGTGATTCTCGTGAGCGTCGGCTTGTCGTTCTGGTTCGATTACCGGAAGAAGGGGCGCGCGTGAGGTGTGGGACGGGATTCACGTTCACGCGAGCGTGCTTGACGTAAATTCCGTGCAATGCGCCGCGCATGTCTTTGCGTGTGGCGTGCGTTGCGGGTGGGGAGCATAGGGCGGTGGAGCACGGTGGTGGGGTACGACCGCGGGGGATGACCGCGGGTATGACCGTAGAGTCAGCGGTGGCGCACAGCACACCCGATCGCCATACGCCCCTCGGCCTTCGAGTTGCCTCACCACCCTCAAAGCCGCGCCGCCAGTTCCGCACCCTCGCGGATCGCGCGTTTCGCATCGAGCTCGGTCGCGAGCTTCGCGCCGCCAATCACGTGATAACGCGGCCTACCGTCGCTCGTGCCGCCGGGCGTCGACGGCAGCAACTCGCGCAACGATTCCTGCCCCGCGCACACGACGATCGTCTCGACCTCGAGCCACTCGTCGGCACCCGCGCGCGCGATCTTCAGACCGCGCGCGCCGATCTCGCGATAGTCGACGCCGTCGAGCATCTGCACGCCGTTTCTGGCGAGCGTCGCGCGATGCACCCAGCCCGAGGTCTTGCCGAGTCCCGCGCCGAGCTTGCCGGCCTTGCGCTGCAGCAGCCAGATCTGCCGCGCCGGTTGTGGCGCGGACGGCGGCTTGAGCCCGCCGCGCTCGCGCACCGCGAGATCGACGCCCCATTCGTCGAGCCACGCATCGCGCGGTATCGGCAAGGGCTCGCCCGCGCGATGCAGCAGGAATTCGCTGACGTCGAAGCCGATGCCGCCCGCGCCGATCACCGCGACGCGCGCGCCGACCGGCGCCCCGCGCAGCACGTCCACGTAGGACAGCACATTGGGCCCGTCGATGCCGGCGATCGACGGCCGCCGCGGCACGATGCCGGTCGCGACGACCACGTCGTCGTAAGCGCCGGCGGCGAGCAGCGCGGCATCGGCGCGCGTGCTGAGCCGCACCTCGACGCAATGCCGCTGCAACTGGCTCTGGAAATAGCGGATCGTCTCGCTGAACTCTTCCTTGCCCGGCACGCGCATCGCAAGGTTGAACTGGCCGCCGAGCCTGTCGCTCGCTTCGAACAGCGTCACGCGATGGCCGCGCGAAGCCGCCACCGTCGCCGCCGACAAACCGGCCGGCCCCGCGCCGACCACCGCGATCGAACGCGCGGTCTGCGGACTTGCGAGCGGCCGGTAGAGCAGTTCGGTTTCGCGTCCCGCGCGCGGATTCACGAGACAGCTCGCGCGCTGATTCCTGAACGTGTGATCGAGGCAGGCCTGATTGCAGGCGATGCAGACATTGATTTCGTGCGCGCGGTTTTCGGCAGTCTTCAGCACGAACTCGGGGTCGGCGAGCAGCGGCCGCGCCATCGACACCAGATCGGCCGAGCCGTCGGCCAGCAGCGTCTCGGCGACCTCGGGCGTATTGATGCGGTTCGACGCGATCACCGGCACGTTGACGGCGGCCTTCAGGCGCGCGGAGAGCGAGGCGAAGGCCGCGCGCGGCACCGAGGTCACGATGGTCGGCACGCGTGCCTCGTGCCAGCCGATACCGGTATTGAAGATCGTCACGCCGGCCGCTTCGAGCGCCCGCGCGACCTGCACGGTTTCGTCCCACGTATTGCCGCCTTCGACGAGATCGATCAGCGACAGCCGGTACACGACGATAAAGCGCTCGCCGCACACCGCGCGCACGCGTTCGACGATCTCGCGCGCGAGCCGTATGCGGTTCTCGATGCTACCGCCGTACCGGTCGGTACGCCGGTTCGTGCGCGGGCAGAGGAACTGGTTCAGCAGATAGCCTTCGCTGCCCATGATCTCGATGCCGTCGTAGCCCGCGCGTTGCGCGAGCCGTGCGCAGCGCGCGTAATCGCGCACGGTCTTCGCGATGCCGGCGAGGCTGAGCGCGCGCGGCTTGAACTTCGAGATCGGCGACTTCAGCGCGGACGCCGAGACCACGAACGGCTGGTAGCCATAGCGGCCCGCGTGCAGGATCTGCAGCGCGATCTTGCCGCCCTCGGCATGCACGGCCTCGGTCACGAGCCGATGATTGCGCAGATCGAATACCGAGTTGAGCGTGCCGCCGAACGGCAGCAGCCAGCCCTCGCGATTCGGCGAAATGCCGCCCGTGATGATGAGCCCGACGCCGCCTTTGGCGCGCTCGCGGAAATACGCGGCGAGTTGCGGGTAATGCCAGAAGCGGTCTTCCATGCCGGTATGCATCGAACCCATCACGACGCGATTGCGCAGGCGCGTGAAGCCCAGGTCGAGTTCGGCGAGCAGATGGGGGTAAGACATGCGGGGGACCGTGTAAGTAGGGGAGCCGCTCGCACGATACACCGCGCGCCGGGCCAGGCCGCCGAGGAAAAATTCTAAATTCCGCGAGGCATGAAAAAGCCCGCCGCGGTTTCCCGCGGCGGGCTCATCCTGACCCTGCCCGAACCTCCATTTATGGGTTCTTTTACTTGTTCTGTTCCGCGGAGTTCGTAATGGCGTTGCCGCCCTTCGAAATGTCTTCGCCGGCGCCCGCCACCGTGTTGCAACCGCTGGCAAGCATCGCCGTTCCGGCAAGCACAAGCAAAGCGATCAGTCGAGTCATGAAAGTTCTCCTTGTCGAGAATGCATCGGTTGATGTCGGCCGACCGGCGCCATGCCGGTCGAACAGGTTTCGATCCGGTCCCGAATCAGTCTCGAACCGGCCTCGCACCAGCCATGACTGCATGGTAAGAAAAGGGCGGAGCGCGCGCTGTCGGTCGCGCGGCGATTTTGTTGTAGGCGGGCTCCGGTGTTTGCGTCGGCGTCGTCCTACAGCGGGGCGCGCCTCATGCCGCGGGGCCTTGCCCGACGGGGCCTGGCGACGTGGGCGGCGCGGCGGCCGGCGTGGCTGGGGTGGCCGACTCGGGCGCGGCCACTGCCGCCGATTGCGGCAGATCGACCGATGGCGTCGCCGTGCTGACGCTCGGCATCACCACGTCGATCTCGGTGCCGCCCGGCGTGCCGCGCCGGATGTCGAAGCGTCCGCCATGCGCGGCGACGCGCTGCCGCATGCCGAGCAGGCCGTGCGTATGCGTGCGTGTCAGGTCGGCCGGCATGATGCCCACGCCGTTGTCGCCGATATGCAGCGCGACCTGGCCGTCGTCGACCCGCAAGGCGATCGATACCTTCGAGGCCCGCGCGTACTTCGCCGCATTCGTCAGCGACTCCTGCGCGACGCGAAAGAGCGCGATCTCGGTCTGCTCGTCGAGCTGGACGTCGTCGGCGGGCAGGTGCAGGTCGAGCGTCCAGTTGTTGCGCTGCGCGGCTTCGTCGGCGAGCGTGCGCAGCGCCGTGACGAGCCCGAAATTGGCGAGCACCGTGGGCCGCATGTCCTCGATGATGCGCCGCTTCAGCGCGATGCCCTGGTCGAGATTGGCGAGCGCGCGCCTGAGCTTGTCGGCGAGATCGGGTTCGCTGTCTTCGAGCTTGCGGCGCGCCCATGCGACGTCCATCCGGCACGCGGTCAGAATCGCACCGAGTTCGTCGTGCAGTTCGCGCGCGAGCTGCGTCTTTTCGTTTTCGCTGACCGCCTGCAGGTGCCAGCCGAGCGCTTCGAGCTGACGCGTGCGCTCGTTGACGAGCTGGTCGAGTTCTTCCTGCTGCGTAATCAGTTGACGCTGCGCACGCGTCTGCCGGTCGATCTGGATGCCGAGATCGCGAAACAGCAGGATGAACAGCACGATGTTCAGCGCCGAGAGACCCGCCGCGCACAGCGTCGAGAGCCGCTGATCGGCGCGGCTCGCGGCGAGCGCATGCTGCGCGCGGCGCTCCTCGTCGTCGCGCAGCAGCGCGAGCGTGCTGTCGATTAGCGACGCGCCGGCGGGATTCAGCCTGGCTGCCGGCCCGCAGGCGCCAAGATCGAGCTGATGCGGCGCCGCCTGTTGCAGCGCAGTTGCGCCCGCACCGATGCGCGCGTCGATCAGCGCGACGATCTGCGTGAAACTCGCAAGCTCGGCGCTGTCGGCGCGGCTGTCGCGATAGAAGCGCTCCAGTTGCCGCGTGTTCTCGCGGATGCGCGCGGCGCTCGCGCAAAAGGCCTCGGCGGAAGCCATGTCCTGCGTCAGCAGAAAATGATTCTGCTGCGCGGCGAGCCGCGACAGTTCGCTCGCGAGCGTGCTCAACCGCACGGTGACGTCGCGTGCTTCGAGCGCGGTTTCGTACTCGGCCGCGATGCGCTGGCGTGCGGTTTCAAGAATCACGAGACCGCCCACCGTGATGACGATCGCGACCGTCATCGCGATGGCCCAACTGCGCTTGCGCATCCAGTCGGCGAGCCGCGCCGTGACGCGAGGGCGGCTCAGTTCCGGCGCGTTCTGTGCGTTCTGCACGTTCGACACATTCGGCTCCTCGGATCGGGATCGGCTTCAACAGCGACTTCGATATCGGCCTCGATATCGCACTCGCCCGGCGGCGCAGCGCGGCTCGCGTAACGCGGACGTAAGCCGATGTAAGCGGATTCTCACACGAAAAACGGCGAGCGTCGGAGTGCGCCTGCGCGCACCGCCCGATACGATGGACCCGACCATTCGCTCAACGTTTCGTTTCAGGAGGGAGCCATCATGTTGAAGTGGGCGCTGTTCTTTGCCGTCGTGGCCGTGATCGCCGGTCTTCTCGGATTTACCGGTATCGCGGCCGGCGCGGCGGCCATCGCGAAGTTCCTGTTCTTCGTGTTCGTCGTGCTGTGCGTGGTGTTCCTCGTGCTCGGCTTCGTGATAACGAAAAAGATAGTCGACTAGCGCGGCGGGCGAGCGATTTGCTTCGCAGACCCAACGTCGATACAAGGGAGAACCGTCATGCTTCACTATGCCATCGTCTTCTTCGTGATTGCGATCATCGCCGCAGTGTTCGGCTTTACCGGCATCGCGGCGGGTGCGGCCGAGATCGCGAAGATTCTGTTCTACATCTTTCTGGTCGTATTCGTGGTCACTTTGCTGCTCGGCGTGTTCCGAACGTAGCCGAAGCGGGCGCGGTTCGTGCTCAATTCGTACGTGACGTGCCATTTCCCCACAACAGTCCAAGGAGAAATTCGATGACGAAACAATCCGCCGCCCAGAGCGGGGCTGCCCAGTCCGACGGTCCGTTCGTGATGGACCTGCAGAAGATTCGCGACGACGCGCGCAAGCACATCTCGGACGGTCCGGTCACCGCGACCTACGGTGCCGATCGCAAGATCGTGCTCAAGCTGCTCAACGATGCGCTTGCGACCGAAATCGTTTGCACGCTGCGCTACAAGCGCCATCATTTCATGGCGAAGGGCATCAATTCGGAAGCGGTGGCGGTCGAGTTCGCCGAGCATGCGGCCGAGGAGCAGGAACACGCGGACCGCATCGCCGAGCGTATCGTGCAGCTCGGCGGCGAACCCGATTTCGCGCCGGACGGCCTGAAGAAGCGCGCGCATTCGGAGTACAAGGAGGGCGCGAGCCTGACCGACATGATTCGCGAGAACCTGATTGCCGAGCGCATCGCGATCGATACGTATCGCGAGATCGTGCGCTATCTCGGCGAGAAGGACGTGACCACGCGCCGTCTGCTGGAGGAAATCCTCGCGGTCGAGGAAGAGCATGCCGACGATATGGCCGATCTGCTCGAGGGACGCGATTAGCGGATAGTGTGGATGGGCAGCTTCGATGGCTGCAACAAGGGCGCGCGGGTGGGCCGGGTCGCGTGAGTCAGCATGAATTCGCGCGATCCGGCGCGAGGGATGCAAGGCGGTGAGGTGCATGAACCCGTCCGCGTATTTCGGCCAGGCCACGTGCCTGGTCATTACAATGTCCGTTTCGGAGCGATCTCCTTTGCACGGACACCCAACCGATGATTCGAGTGCTGATAGCTGACGATCATGCGATCGTCCGAGGCGGTTTCAGACAGTTCGTCGCCGACGAGCCGGATATGTGCGTGGCCGCCGAGGCCGCCACCGGCGAGGAGGCCATCAATCTCGTGCGCGAGCAGGCATTCGACGTGGTGCTGCTCGACATCGCGATGCCCGACAAGAACGGCATCGACACCTTGCGCGTGATCCGGCAGGTGCGCCCCGAGCAGGGCGTGCTGATTCTTTCCGGCTATCCCGAGAGTCAGTATGCGATCAATCTGCTGCGCGCCGGCGCGAACGGTTATCTGAACAAGGACTGCGAGCCCGAGGAAATCGTGCGGGCGATCCGCTCGGTCGCGCGCGGACATCGTTACCTGTCCGAAGCGGTTGCCGATACGCTCGCCGACAATCTCGACAAGACCGCCGCGGGGCGGCCGCACGAAGCGCTGTCGGAGCGCGAATTCCAGATCTTCTGCAAGCTCGCGGCCGGACGCTTGCCGACCGAGATCGCCGAGGAATTGCATCTGTCCGTGAAAACCGTGAGCACGTATCGTGCGCGCGTGCTGGAGAAGATGCGGCTCGCGAACAACGCGGACCTCACGTATTACGCGATCAAGAACGGTTTGATCGAATGAGGGACGATCGAGACATGCCGATGAACCGCGAACCGAAGTCCGTTGCCGAGCCCGCCCGCCGCGCGCCGCTGCGCGTGCTGCTGATCGAGGATTCGCCGCTGATCCGCCGCAGCCTCGTGGAGGCGATCGATTCGTCCGGTCTGCTGCGGGTGGCCGCTTACGCCGATGCTGCCGATCAGGCGATCGCGCTGCTCGGCGACGAAACCTTCGACGCGGTGATTATCGATCTGCAACTGAAGCAGGGCTCGGGCGTGCCGGTGCTCGCATACCTGCAGCGCGAGGGGCTGATCGATGCGATGTTTGCCGCGGTGCTGACCAATCACGCGCTGCCTGCGTATCGCGCGCGCTGCGAGCAGTACGGCGTGCGCCACTTTTACGACAAATCGTTCGAGTTCGACCGCGTGCTCGATGCGTTGCAGGAATATGCGCTGGGGCGCGGCGATCCGCGCACGGCCGGGCGATGAGCGCTGCAACCCCGGCAAAACCTGACGAACCGAATGGGCCTCCATGTTCGAGCAATACCTGAAGCGCTGGAATCTGACGATCGATGGCGATCCGTTTACCTCGCGCAGCGGCAACCTGCTCCCGGTCCGTCAATACGGGGTGGCCGCCATCCTCAAGCTGTCGTCCGAGGCCGAGGAACGGGCGGGCAGCCGCCTGATGGTGTGGTGGGGCGGCGAGGGCGCGGCGCCGGTGCTGGCTCACGACGGTGACGCCTTGCTGATGGCGCGTGCGCAAGGTTCCGCCTCGCTCGCGCAAATGGTCGAACAGGGCCGCGATGACGACGCCACGCGCATCTTATGCGCAACGGTCTCGCAGTTGCATCGGCCGCGCGCCGCGCCGCTTCACACGCCGCTGCCCGCGCTGGTTCCGTTGACGCAATGGTTCGATGCGCTGTTGTGCGCGGCTCCCGCGCATGGTGGGATTGTCGGGCTCTGCGCCCAGACCGCGCGCGAACTGCTGGCGGCACCGCGCGACGTCACGGTTCTGCACGGCGATATTCACCACGGCAATGTGCTCGACTTCGGACCGTCCGGCTGGCTCGCGATCGATCCCAAAGGTTTGTACGGCGAGCGCGCGTTCGACTATGCCAACCTCTTCTGCAACCCCGACGGCGAGCGCGCATTGGCACCAGGCATCTTCAGGCGCCGCATCGAGTTGGTTGCCGATGTCGCCGGTATCGAGCCGCGGCGACTTCTGCAGTGGGTGCTTGCGTGGACGGGTTTATCGACGGTCTGGATGCTCGAAGACGGCGAAGATGGCGACGATGCAGGCAGCAGACTCGAAATAGGCAAGCTCGCGGCAGCCGCGCTCGGCATCGTCGAGTGAATCTTCAGATATAAACGAGTGTGCATTTCACGGAGCCAATGCCATGCAACTGCTGGATCACGTGTCGATTGGCGTGCCGGATCTTCAGACGGCGCGACCCTTTTACGATGCCGTCATGGCCGCTCTGGGGGCGCGCAAGGTTTATGACGAGCCCACTGCGCTCGGTTACGGCGAGCGCTGCAGCGGGGACGACACGGTATCAACCTGTCTGGCGATATATCTGGACCCCGGCGAAATAACGCCGAACAAACGCCATTGGTGTTTCAAGGCGCCGTCCCGCGAGCATGTGGACGCGTTTTACCAGGCCGGACTGTCGGCGGGCGGACGGTCTGACGGAGAGCCGGGACTAAGGCCTCACTACCATCGGGATTACTACGCGGCGTTTCTCGTCGACCCCGCTGGCAACCGCGTCGAGGCCGTGTGTCATGCGGCTCCGTCAGCGAGTCGAGTCCCGTGACAGGCCGAGTCCTGTTGCCACCATCCCCGCTTCATCGCTTCTTCGAGCATCCCAAGCGTGAGCGCGCGGCCACCGAGTGATTCGCGTGCCCTCGCGCTAAACAGGGATTTCAATGTCGTTGCCGCGACGTCGCGTTTGCGCATGGCTGCCGATGGAACGTAGCAGGTCACGTTGAAATCCCGCAGATCGACACGGAACCGTTCGGACCACGCGCGCATCGTCTCTACGATCTTCGCGGGTTCCCAATCGAGATCGTGATAGAGGTCCATGTCGCGGGTCAGCTTTTCGTCGAGAGGCAACGCAGCGGGTGTTCGCATTTCCCGTATGAATTGATCGAAATCGAGCCACGCATCGCTCATTACAGGCGGTCTTCCTGCCAATGGCTCATCAGCCTTGCGCGCAGCAGCCCGCAATCAATGCCCGGCCCGCGCCGGCAAACTCAAATGATTCCACGCGGCCAGCGCCGCGAACACGAGGCCCGCGATACTCACGCCGATCCAGCCGAACATGGGCCAGACGATCGCGCTGACGCCCGAGCCGAGCGTGCCGCCGATGAAATACGCGACCATGTACACGGTATTCACGCGGCTGCGCGCTTCGGGCTTCAGCGCGTAGATGCGCGACTGGTTCGAAATCTGCGCAGCCTGCACGCCGACGTCGAGAATGATCACGCCGATCACGAGTCCGACGAGGCTCTTCGCCGATGCGCCGAACACGACGAATGCAATCGCGACGAGCACGATCGACAGCGTGACGACTGCGCGCGGTCCGCGCCGGTCGGAGAACTTGCCGGCGAGCGGCGCGGCCATCGCGCCGGCCGCGCCGACGATGCCGAACAGTCCCGCCGCCTGCGGTCCGAGATGAAACGGCGCGCCCGCGAGCAGCAAGGCGAGCACCGACCAGAAGATGCTGAACGCGCCGAACATCGCCGCGCCGGTCAGCGAGGCTTCGCGCAGCGCGCGATGCCCGGTCACGAGATGCCACATCGACACGAGCAGCTTGCCGTACGGCAGCGTCGAGGTCGGCTGGCTCTTCGGCAAACGCAGGACGATCACGACCGCGAGCACCAGCAGCGCGACGACCGACATGCCGAACACCGCGCGCCAGCCGAAGTATTCGCCGACGATGCCCGCCGCGGTCCGCGCGAGCAGAATGCCGAGCAGCAGGCCGCTCATCACCGTGCCGACCGCCTGGCCGCGCTCGGCCGGCGGCGCGAGTTCTGCCGCGAACGGCACGGCCTGCTGTGCGATCGTCGCGAGCACGCCGATCGCGAGACTCGCGACGATCAGCACGGAGAGCGTCTGCGCGGTTGCCGCGACGACGAGCGCGATGCACATCGCGGCGATCTGCAGCAGGATCAGCAGACGCCGGTCGAAGCGGTCGCCGAGCGGCGCGAGCAGCAGCATGCCGGCCGCGTAGCCGAGCTGCGTGACGGCCGGCACCGCGCCGACCCACGAGGCGCCGCCCGGAAACGACTGGCGCAGGTTGTCGAGCAGCGGCTGGTTGTAATAGATGTTGGCGACCGAGATGCCGGCGATCGTCGCGAGCAGCAGCAACAGGCCGCGCAGAGAGCGGGCGGAGGCGGGAGCGGAGGTGGAGGCGTCGGGAGTGGACATGACTCAGGCAGGAGCAACGGACCGGCCCATGCGCGGTCCTCGAGCGTGCCGATCATACCGGAGCGAGGCGGATCGTGCTGACGGGCGGCCCACGGTCCTGGGCGAGACACGGGCCGCGCGGACACGAGCGGGCCACGGCGCGCCGGAGCCGGGGGCGCTAAAGCCGGGGCGCGAGGCTGGCGCGCGATCCCGCCTCGGGTCGTTGCGGACTGTTTCGGACGTCGCTCCGATGACGCTTCCATGACGCGCGGCAAGGGCTCGATTGTCGTGCGCTCGCGTCGGCGCATCGGGATGACGTATCGATTTGAAGCGTCGATTTGAAGCATCGGGACCCGGCATCGAAAGGACGCATCGAAGCGATGCATCGAATCCCGGTGCATCAGAGCGCCGACCTCGGTCGCTCGACTCGCCGCCGTCGTCGTCGAACATCATCAAACGTCATCAAACGTCATCAAACGTCATCAAACGTCATCAAACGTCATCAAGCGGATAAGGCCCGTCGGCGGCCTCGACATACGCATGATGCGTCACGATGCCGGTCGCCGGATCGTAGCGATGCAGCGCATAGGCGGGCGGCTCCATCACGAACATCGACGGCGCATCCTCGCGCAGATCGAGCGTGACCTGGTGCGCGGGCGCCGGAATCGCACACGCGATCGTGCCGCCGAAGCGCACGTACATCGGCCGATGCACGTGTCCGCAGATCACGCGCTCGACGTTCGGATGACGCGCGATCAACGCGGCGAGCTTGTCCGATGCCGCCGGATCGAGCCGCATCTCGTCCATGTGCTCGATACCGCAGGCGAACGGCGGATGATGCAGCGCGACCACGACCGGTTTGGCGCTTGCCGCGTCGAGCTGCTGCGCGAGCCACGCGAGCCGCGTATCGCACAGCATGCCGCCGCTTGCGCCCGGCACCAGCGAATCGAGCGCGATCACGCGCAGCGGGCCGACGTCGAGCGCGTACTGTACGAACTCGCCGCCGCCGTGCAGTTCCGCGCGCTCGGGAAACGCCGCGCGCAACGCGCCGCGTTCGTCGTGATTGCCGACTAGCAGGAAGTAGGGGATGTCGAGCGGCGCGAGCAGCGTCTTCAGGTGTTCGTACTGTTGCGGGTCGCCCTGATCGACGAGATCGCCGGTCATGATGACCGCGTCGGGACGCGGCACGAGCGCATTGAGCGCGGCGACGCAGCGCGCGAGATACGGCGCGGTATCGATGCGGCGGTAGGCGAGCTCGCCGGGCCGCTTGATGTGCAGGTCGCTGATTTGAGCCAGTAGCATGGGGAATCCTCGGTGTGGCGCGCCGGAAGCCGGCGCCGCTTCCATTACGATAATGCAATCGGCGCGTGCGGTTCGATCGAGACTTGCGGCAGGTGTCGTCGTTGCGGCCGATGTGCGGACCGCGCCGGCGCGAGTGCTGCTGCCGCGTTGAAATCGACTTCGCACTATCGGGAGCGTTTGTGACCGGCGGATGAAGCCGGAAAGCCGGATGGGGCAGCGGGTTTGTCGTGAGAATACGGCTGGATTGCCGGCGGATTGCCGGCGGATTGCAGGTGGATTGGCGAGCGGCTACAGTTCGCCCGCTGCGCTTTTTGGCGTGCCCGTCACGCAATGGTAGAATTCGCGACCGCGCGTGGTCGCGACCCCTGCCGGGGTGATGAAATTGGTAAACATAGCGGACTTAAAATCCGCCGCCTCACGGCTTACGGGTTCAAGTCCCGTCCCCGGCACCACAATGCCAGCAAGGGTTTCGCCGATTCGACCCGCGCAAGCCCTGTCTCATTGGTATGGGTTTTTTGCCCTGAACCGGATTTTCCGGCCCCGTCCTCTCTTGCCCGATCTTTTCAGTCGCCGCTGCCGATTTTTCTGTGCGAGTTTCTGCTCGCGTGATATCGACGGACGTCACCGCGTTCGGCGACGAAGCAGTGCAGCCTATGGACGATTGTGTCGATCCGCCAGTCGCTAGTTTCTACCGCCATGTTTCCGCTTGACGCGCCCCAGACACGCTAGCTCTCCGCCCGTTCGGCCGGATGCGCAGCGAGCCATGCCGATTCGGCATCGTCAAAGAGCCTCGATCGCGTGAGAAAGCGCAGACCCGTAGGACGCTCCAGCGAAAACATGCCGCCGTTGCCGGACACGCAATCGATGATGAGCTGCGTGTGCTGCCAGTACTCGAATTGCGATTCGCTCATGTAGAAGGGCACGCCCGCAAGGGTGCCGAGTTTCACGTCCGAGCCGCCCACCATGAACTCATTGGCTGGAAAGCACATGGGCGCACTGCCGTCGCAACAGCCGCCCGATTGATGAAACAGCACGGGACCGTGCTCGGCGACGAGTTGTTCGATCAGCGCGATCGCGGCGGGCGTTGCGACGACACGCGGCACTTCGTCGGCCATGGCGAGTACTCCCTGGCGATGGCGCCTCGCCGTGCATCATGCGGCGGCGAGGCCGGGACCGTCACTCAGAAGAATCCGAGCGGCTTGTCGCTATAGCTCACCAGCAGATTTTTCGTCTGCTGATAATGGTCGAGCATCATCTTATGGTTTTCACGTCCGATGCCCGACTGCTTGTAGCCGCCGAACGCAGCATGCGCGGGATAGACGTGATAGCAGTTGGTCCACACCCGGCCCGCCTGGATCGCGCGGCCGAAGCGATAGGCGCGCGTGCCGTCGCGTGTCCAGATGCCGGCGCCGAGGCCGTACAGCGTGTCGTTGGCGATATGCAGCGCTTCTTCCTCGGTCTTGAACGTCGTGACTGACACGACCGGCCCGAAGATCTCTTCCTGGAAGATCCGCATCTTGTTGTGGCCGCGGAACACCGTGGGCTTCACGTAGTAGCCGTTCTTCAATTCGCCTTCGAACGCGTTGCGCTCGCCGCCCGTCAGGCATTGCGCGCCTTCCTGCTTGCCGAGATCGAGATACGAGAGAATTTTCTCCAGTTGTTCCCGCGACGCCTGTGCGCCGATCATGGTCTTCGGATCGAGCGGATGTCCCTGCGCGATCGCGCCAACACGCTTGAGCGCGCGTTCCATGAAGCGGTCGTAGATTTTCTCGTCGATCAGCACGCGCGACGGACACGTACACACTTCTCCCTGATTGAGCGCGAACATCGTGAACCCTTCCAGCGCCTTGTCGAGGAAGCTGTCGTCGTGCTCCATCACGTCGGCGAAGAAGATGTTCGGGCTCTTGCCGCCGAGCTCCAGCGTCACGGGAATCAGGTTCTGGCTCGCATACTGCATGATGAGCCGGCCCGTGGTGGTTTCACCCGTGAAGGCCACCTTCGAGATGCGCTTGTTCGAAGCAAGCGGCTTGCCGGCTTCGAGACCAAAGCCGTTCACCACATTCACGACGCCGGGCGGCAGCAGATCCTGAATCAATTCGATCAGCACGAGGATCGAGGCCGGAGTCTGCTCGGCGGGCTTGAGCACGACGCAGTTGCCGGCCGCGAGCGCGGGGGCGAGCTTCCACGTCGCCATCAGGATCGGGAAATTCCACGGAATGATCTGGCCCACCACACCGAGCGGCTCGTGGAAGTGATAGGCAACCGTGTCGTCGTCGATCTGCGAAATGGCGCCTTCCTGGGCACGGACCGCGCTGGCGAAATAGCGGAAATGATCGATCGCGAGCGGAATGTCGGCCGCCATGCTTTCGCGCAATGGCTTGCCGTTGTCGATGGTCTCCGCCACGGCGAGCCGCGTGAGATTGGCCTCGATGCGCTCGGCGATCCGGTTCAGCAGATTCGCGCGGTCTGCCGCCGAGGTGCGGCCCCAGGCGTCCTTGGCCTTGTGCGCGGCGTCGAGCGCGAGTTCGACGTCGGCTTCGCGCGAACGGGGGATGGACGTGAAGGGCTCGCCCGTGATCGGGGAAATATTGTCGAAGTACTCGTTGCCGACGGGCTTGAGCCACTGCCCGCCGATGAAGTTCTCGTACTGCTTGCGGAAGGGATATTCGGTGGTGAGGTACTGCAGTTCTGCGTGGTTCATGGGTGTATTCCTCGCATGTCGACGGGACAGGTGTACCGCTCCGTTATATCCTGAGAAATATTACGCCTCTCCACCGTAAGGATTCGAAGTTTCGATTTTGCGACGCACAACGGAAGCGTCGCCGGACGGTGGCAAGGCTTGCCGTCAGCGGCGTCAGGGCCTCAATACGCGGGTTTCGATCCGGAGAAGGCGTTTGACGTGACGTGGCGCGGGCAGAAGATCCGCGCCCGAGAACAGGATGGGGGCGCCGTCATCGGGATCGAGCGGCACGCCGTCGCACTCGTACGCAACCACGACTTGCCGCCCCACCAGCGTGTTGAACAGTTCGTGCCACGAGAAGGTGACCGCGTAGCCATCGTGGCCGACAGCGATGAAGATCATGCGCTTGAAGTCGCCATCCGCGTCGCAGCGCAATTCGGCCTGCCTGAGCAGATCGGTCAGCAGGACCCCGCGATACGGCGCAACGGTGCGGATAAAGCGGTTCGTGGTGTAGCAGCGCAGATCGAATGGAGCACAGGTCACGTCCGGATATTGCCTGAGATCATCGAGCGAGAGCGTCAGGGGGCGAACCACATTGCCGGTGAGGAAGAGCGTGCCCGTGGAAGAGGCGACATCGGCTGAGGCGTGGTCGGTTTGCGCAGCATTCATCTGGAACTCTCCGAGGCAGACCAGGCGAGCGAACTGCCCGCTATAACTGACCGTATATTACGCTGGGCTGCGCATCCTCGTCATTTTCGCGGGAGTATGGTGGTTATGCCGTGCCGTTTATGCATTGCGCCGTGCGCCGAACAGGGGCGCCGCGCATGTAGGGGAAGATCAAGGGGAGATCAGTCGCGGCGTATCGAAGTCATTGCGCAAGAGAGCATCAGCCCCGCCGTTTCGCTTGCCAGGGCAAAATCGGGCATCACGATTTCACGGAAGTAGGCCTTGAGCGCGCTCAGGGCAATCCGGTCACGCGAGCAGATGGACGCGCTGATGGCATCGCCGCGCGAGGCAAGCGTGCCGGCCGGCACGACTTCCGCGACGAGGCCCCATTCGCGAGCGGTCTTTGCATCGATGGTGTCGGTCAGATAGATCATATGCGCCGCCGCTTTGGGGGGCACGCGATGTCGCAGCACCGACCACACCAAAGTGGGCGGCAGGTTCTTCTGCAGTTCGGGCAGACTGAAGCGAGCCTCTGCCGATGCGATGGCGAGATCGCAGGCCGCAACGAGCGCGCAACCGAAACCCTGAGCGTCTCCCTGCACCTCGGCCAGCACCGGAATCTCGCTTTCATGCAATGCGCGGTAGACGCCGAGGATCGGATCGGCAATCGCGCGGCGAAACTGCTCCGGACTCGCGACCGGTTGCGAGGGCGGATTCGCTGCTCGACCGCCGCAAAAACTGGCACCTGTCGCGCTGATCCGGATGAGTTTCACGGCGGGGTCGCGACCCGCGGCGCGAATCGAATCCGCTAGCGCACCCAATCCGTTCAGGCTCAGCGTATTGCCGCTGTCGGGCTGCGCAAACGCAATACGGCATTCGCTGCCGATTCTGGAGACGCTGAATTCGGTGATGAGATTCATCTGCTCACGCTCGAGAGGTTCGTGCACGGCAAGCCGTGCTTGCAAGGTAGGCCGTTACAGCGCGACGAGACGCGTTGCGGATAATTCGAACCGCGACATCGACGCTTCGTGCGTTCCGTTCATGCAGCGCCAGAGATAGAACAGTTCGATAAAGCCGGCGATGTTATGCGTGTCGTGCACGTCATCGTCGTCTGCCGGGAACGTGCCGTCATCGTGAAAGCCTGCTAGCCCGTCATTCTGCGCAGGCCGCGTTTTGCGTTGCTGCCCGATACCGCTTCCCGTTTCAAGGTGCCAATCCATCGTTCTTCCTGGTGGAGAAGGGAGAAGGGCGGTGCGCGAGCGCCGCCGGCCTCTGTTTGTCAGATGGCGCGCGTTTCGCCGCCGTCGATATCGAGAATGGAGCCCTGCGCGAACGATGCCGCCGCCGATGCCATGAATGCCACCGCCTGGCCTATTTCGTCCGGAGAGCCGAAGCGGTTGATGCCGCATTCCTTGAGCAACCGGTCCGTGGCGACATCGGGGGTCACGCCGGCGTTCTGGGCAATGCGCTGGATGTTGCGTTCAAGGCGGTCGGTTCTGATACGCCCGGGATTGACTGCGCACACGCGGACGCCATCGCGTTTGCCGATATCGGCCATCGCTTTCGTGAAGTTGATCAGCCCGGCATTGACGACGCCGCCAATCGTGAACTCGCCGATTCCGGTCCATGCGCCGACGCCGACGATGTTGACGACCGTGCCCTGCGTCTGCGCGAGATGCGGCCATGCCGCGCGCGTCATGCGCACGTAGCCGTGCAGCTTGAGCGCGAGACCGTCTTGCCAGTCGTCGTCGGTCAATTCGAAGAAGTCGCCGCGCTGGGTCGCGCCCGCGTTGTTCACGAGCAGATCGAGACGCCCGAACCGGGCGAGCGTTTGCTCGACCACGGCGGACGCGGCCGTGCGCTCGCGCAGGTCGCAAGCGACGGTCAGCACGTCGACGCCGCTGTGTTCGCGCAAGGCGGCGGCGGTCGCGTCGAGCTTCGCGGCATCGCGTGCGACCAGCGCGAGCTGCATGCCTTCCTGTGCGAGCTGGCGCGCGACGCCGGCACCGATGCCGCGGTTCGCACCGGTGACGATCGCGACCTTGTCCTTCAGATTCAATTCCATGCTGTCTCCTGGGGGACGTGCTTTGTTTTTTTCAACCGCGACCGCGATTCATTCGATCTGCACCATCACGCGCGCGTCGACGATCTTGACCGGAAACGCCCGCAGATCTTCGGTCAACGGCGCGCACATCGCCTTGCCCGTGCGCACGTCGAAGCGTCCCTGATGCAAGGGGCACTCGATTTCGCCGTCTTCGAGAAAACCGTCGCACAGCCGGGCATGTCCGTGTGTGCAGATGTTGTCGGTCGCGTACACCTCACCGTCGATCGAATACAGTGCGATTTCGCGCCCGCCCGCCTTGACGGCGACGACGTCGTCGGCGCGCAGATCGGCTTGCGCCGCTACGTCGATCCAGCCTTCTGTCATGGAAATGTTCTCCTGATTGAACCTGTGTGTTGGGATGGGTGATGTCACGCCGGTTGCGTGGCGATTGGGGGTTGCGTGAAGAAAGCGTCGGCGTAGATGCGCGAAGGATCGAGCCCTCTCGCGACGAGCGCCGCCGTCACGGCGTCGACCATCGGCGGCGAACCGCACACATAGCCGCGAAAATCGAGCAGATCATCAGCGCCTGGCCAGTCGGCGGCGATCGCGTCGGGAACGAGTCCCGCGCGATGCCCTTCCTGCGCGGGACCGCTCGCGACGACGATTTGCACGAGCAGATTCGGATAGCGTCGTTGCAGATCGGCAAGCGTTTGTGCGCCATACAGGTCTTCTTCGGAACGCACGCCGAAGTACAGATGGACCGGCCGGCGATTGCCGGCTTCGAGCGAAGCACGCGTGATCGACAGCACGGGCGCGAGCCCCGTGCCGCCGCCGACGCAGATGATCGGGCCGTCGTGAGTGCGGCGCAGATAGGAGGTGCCGAGCGGGCCGCCGATCCGCGCGGTATCGCCGGGCCGCAGCACGTTAGCGACATGCCGGCTGACAGTGCCGCCCGGGACGATGCGAATGTGGAATTCGAGCAGATTGTCGCCTTCGACGGAAGCCATCGAATAGGGCCGTTCGAGTCCGGGCCCGAACTGCAGCGTCGCGAATTGACCCGGCGAAAACGATAGCGGGCGGTTCGTGCGAAAACGCACGATGCGCACGTCATGCACGGGCGCCTCGATGGACTCGACCGTGCCCTTCAGAATGCGCGCGGGATGCACGACGATCTCGTCGGGCTCGGGGATGGCGATGGTGCAATCGCCCGTCAGCGAGGCCTGGCACGCGAGCACGGTTTGCGAGGGCGAGTCGATGTGCTCGCTTCCGACTTGCAGCGACCCGTCGATCAGCGTGCACCGGCAGGTGCCGCAGCGGCCCGCGGAGCAGCTATAGGAAATCGGTACGCTCGCCTGCCGCAAGGTGTCGAGCAGATTGTCGCCGGATGCGAAGCCGATCGACTGTCCGGTGGGTTGCACGTGCAACTGCATGAATGTCTCCGCCTCTAGATCTGTTTTTGGCGATCTTAAGCGGGAGACTGTCAGGCAGGAACTACGTGCCCGGAATGGACGATATTCGCACGCTGAATATGTGCGTGACCCGGTGCACCGGTCCGTCTCACGGCAGCGGCACGGTCTGCTCGGTCGGCACGTGCGGCGCGCCTTCGCTGAACGTGTCGAACATCATCGAGCGCAGCCACTGATTGGCGGGATCGCGATGATATTTGGCGGACCAGAATACGTTGAGCGGGATCGCTTCGAGCTTGATGGGCATCGGCGCCCACGCGAGATCGAACGGCACGATGCTGCGGTTCACGAGCCGCCCCGGCAGTGTCGCGATCAGATCCGTCTCGCTGAGAATATGGCCCACTGCCGCGAAGTGCGGAATCCGCAGCTTCACGTTGCGGCGCACGCCGAGGCGCTCCAGGTCGTGTTCGATCATCATGTGCCCCGTATGCGCGGCCAGCACCACGAGGTGATCGGCCTGCCCGAACTCTTCGAGCGTCACGCCGCCCTTGTCGAGCGGATGGCCCTTGCGGAACGCGCAAACGTACTGGCTCGACGTGAGGCGGCGCTGAAACATGCCGGTGTTCAGGTGGGGCAGCCAGCCGATGGCGAGATCGACGGCGCCCGTTTCGAGCTCGTCCTTCAGATTGGACTCGTCCTTGCGGACCGTGCTGATGGATACGTTCGGCGCGAAGCGTTCGAGCGCGCGCATCAGGTTCGCGAGGAAGTCGATTTCGCCGATATCCGTCATCGCAATGGTAAAGCTGCGATCGCTCGTCGCCGGATCGAAATCCATCTCCAGGTTGACGACGCCCTGAATCAGCCGCAACGCTTCGTTGAGCGGGCCGGCCAGCCGCTCGGCGTAGGGCGTGGGCTGCATGCCGCGGCCCGTGCGCAGCAGCAGATCGTCGCCGAGCAGCGCGCGCAGCCGGTTCAGCGCATTGCTCATGCCGGGCTGCGACATGCCGAGATTCTCCGCTGCCTTCGAGACGCTCTTTTCCCGCACGAGTTCGGCAAGTACCAGCAGCAGGTTCAGATCCAGATTGCGTAATTCCATCAGTCTCGCCCCCGATATTGCTGGCGATTATATCGTGCATTCGCGGGCCTTTATTGGTCGGCGGCGAGCTCTCGCCGATCATGTTTCCAGCAACAACGACAGGAGACAACGCATGAGCATGGAATCCGTTCCGATTTCGTTCGTTCATAAATGGAAGGACGAAGGATCGAGCCGCATCCCGTTCTGGGTCTATACCGATGAGTCGGTTTATCGCCGCGAACTCGAGCGAATCTTCTACGGCAAGCACTGGAACTACGTCGGCCTCGAAGCCGAATTGCCGAACCACGGTGATTTCAAGCGCACCTGGGTCGGCGAGCGCTCCGTCATTCTGGCGCGCAACGAAGACGGTTCCGTCAGCGCGGTGGAGAACATCTGCGCGCATCGCGGCGCGGCATTCTGCCGTGAACGCACCGGCAACCGCAAAGAGTTCCTGTGCCCGTATCACCAGTGGACGTACGACCTCAAAGGCAATCTGACGGGCGTGCCGTTCCGACGCGGACTCAAGAAGGACGGCGAAATACGCGGCGGCATGCCGGCCGATTTCAAACCGGCCAATCACGGCTTGAACAAGCTCAAGGTCGCGGTACGTCACGGCGTGATATTCGCGTCGTTCGATCACGACGTGGAGCCGCTCGAAGACTATCTCGGTCCGCAGATCCTGCCTTACTTCGACCGCACGTTCGACGGCCGCAAGCTGAAGATTCACGGTCACGCGCGCCAGCGCATTCCCGGCAACTGGAAGTTGATGCAGGAGAACATCAAGGACCCGTATCACGTCGGTCTCCTGCATACCTGGTTCCTGATGTTCGGCCTGATTCGCGGCGATCAGAAGTCGCGCATCGTGACGGATGCACATGGCCGGCACGGCGCGATGGAGTCGACCCGCGAGGCGACGGGCAAGGGCGATGTCAGCGAAGGCCTGCACAGCTTCAAGGACGACATGCACCTGAACGACGAACGCATTATCGACATCGCGCAGGAAGACTGGTGGAACGGCCCCACGGTCGTGATGCTGACGCTCTTTCCCAATCTGATCGTGCAGCAGCAGTCGAACAGCATGTCGATGCGGCAGATCATTCCGCGCGGCACGGGGGCGTTCGATTTCGTCTGGACGCACTTCGGCTTCGAAGACGACGACGCCGAGATGGAGACGCGCCGGATGCGCCAGGCCAACATGTTCGGCCCGGCGGGCTACGTCTCCGCGGACGACGGCGAAGTGCTCGAGTTCTGCCAGGAATCGTACGACAGCGGCGATAGCGGGCGCGTGACGATTGCGGAGCAGGGCGGACGCGACTGGAGCGAATCGACCCACACGATTACCGAGAACGTGCTGCGTGGCATGTACGCGTACTGGCGCAAGTTGATGGAGATCTGACCCATGCAGCACACCAATCCGCAAATGGACCTGCTCGACGTGATGGCGTTGCACAGCGAATACAGCGCGTGCGTCGATGCGGGCGAGTTCGATCGTTGGCCTGATTTCTTCGTCGACGACTGCGACTATCGCATTCAGGCGCGCGAGAACTTCGACGCGAAGCTGCCGCTTTGCATCATGTGGCTCGAAGGCAAGGGCATGTTGCGCGATCGCGTCTACGGGGTGCGTGAAACGCTTTATCACGATCCCTACTATCAGCGGCACATCGTCTCGGCGCCGCGCATTCTCTCCGCCGACGCCAACGAGATTCACGCCGAGGCGAACTATCTCGTGCTACGTACGAAGCGCGACACGTTTTCCGAACTCTTCAACGTGGGCCGCTACATCGACACGCTCGCGCGCACGCCGGACGGCCTGAAGTTCAGGACGCGCGCCTGCGTATTCGACAGCGAGTGGATTCGCAACTCGATCATCTACCCGATCTGAGCCGGCAGGCTCCGAAGGAAACGTCACGATGAAATACGTCAAGCTGGGCAACAGCGGCCTCGCCGTTTCCCGCATCGCGCTGGGCATGATGTCTTATGGAACGCCGCAATGGCGGCCGTGGATACTCGACGAAGCCGCATCGCGTCCGATCGTGCAACGCGCGGTCGAACTCGGGATCAACTACTTCGATACCGCCGACATGTATTCGGCGGGACAGTCCGAAGTACTGACGGGCCAATTCGTGCGCGAATTCTGCCGCCGCGACGAAGCGGTGATCGCGACGAAGGTGTTCTATCCCGTCGAGATGGCGTTCAAGGGCGGTGCCGTGGGCGGGACGAAACCGCCGAAGCAACCCAACTCGGACGGCCTGTCGCGCAAGCGCATCCTGCATGCTGTCGACCAGAGCCTCGCAAGGCTCGGGACCGACTATATCGACCTGTACCAGATCCATCGCTTCGACTACGAGACGCCGCTCGAGGAGACCATGGAAGCGCTTCACGACATCGTGAAGGCCGGCAAGGTGCGCTACCTGGGTGCAAGCAGCATGGCGGCATGGCAGTTCGCCAAGGCTCAGCAGATCGCACGCGAGAACGGCTGGACGCCGTTCGTCAGCATGCAGAACCACTACAACCTCGCGTATCGCGAGGAAGAGCGCGAAATGATTCCGCTGTGCCGCGATCAGGGTGTCGCGGTGATTCCGTGGAGTCCGCTCGCGCGCGGATTTCTTTCCGGCCGCCGCAAGACGGACGCGGCGGTACAGGATTCGACGCAAGACTCGACGCAAGACTCGACGCAAGACGCGGCGACCCTGCGGGCAAGAACCGACGACGTCGCGCAGAAGTACTACTGCCGGGACAGCGATGCGCGTGTGCTGACCCGACTGGGCGAGCTTGCCGCGCGCCGAAACCTCAGTCACGCGACGCTCGCGTACGCCTGGCTTTTGCACAAGAACGTGACGGCACCCGTGATCGGCGCAACGCAGCAAGCTCATGTGGAGGACGCCGTCGCGGCAATCGACGTGAATCTGTCCGCCGACGAGATCGCGGAACTCGAAGCGCCTTATGAGCCGCATCCTGTGATCGGTCATAGCTGACGGCTTGACCGCAACGGCACTGCACACCACGTACCACGCACCGCGGGAAAAGAAACGATCCCGTCGATGCTTCGCGTGGGGCCGCTTGCGGCGCAGCCCGCCTACGTGGGCGACATAAAAAGAATCAAGGAGACAATCGATGCAACACCCCGCAGGGTCACCCGGGCAACGCCCGTCCGGTGTCACGCCGGGCGGCGCGGCGCTGCAAGCCTGGTATCGCTCGCTCAATCGTCAGCAGTGGAATGCGCTATGCGCGTCGAACCTCGGCTGGCTGTTCGATGGCTACGAAACCTACACACTGATCCTGACGGTCGGCATCGCGCTGCGCCAGTTGCTCGAGCCGGCGATGCAGGCGCAGATTCCCTTCTATGCGGGCCTCGTGATCGCGCTGACGCTGCTGGGCTGGGGCGTGGGCGGTCTGATCGGCGGCGTGCTGACCGATTACATCGGCCGCAAGCGGATGATGATGCTGGCGATTCTCGCCTATTCGCTGACCACGGGCCTGAGCGCATTCGCGTGGAACTGGGAGTCGTTCGTGGTGCTGCGCCTGATCGTCGGTCTTGCGATGGGTTCGGAGTGGGCCACGGGCACGGCGATGACGGCCGAACTCTGGCCGGACCGCCATCGCGGCAAGGGAGCGGGGCTCATGCAGTGCGGGCTCGGCATGGGCTTTTTCGTCGCGTCGCTGGTGTGGCTCTTCATGAGTCAGGCGGGCGAGCTTGCGTGGCGCTATATGTACCTGCTCGGCGTGCTGCCCGGCCTTGTCACCTTGTGGATGCGCTCGAATATTCCGGAGTCCGAGCAGTGGGAGCGCGTCAATGACGATCGCAAGAGAATCCGTGGACTCAAGCGTCAAGGCGGCGCGGTATCGAGCCACGAACAGGCGTTGAGCCGCTTTACGCTCGTCGATCTGTTCTCCGAACCGACCTTGCGGCGCCGTACTTTGATCGCGGTATTCATGTCGCTGACGACGACGCTCGGCTGGTGGGGCATTTCCACCTGGGTGCCGCCTTATATCGGTTCGGTGGCTGCGCACGCGGGATTGTCCGCGGCGCGCTGGGCGAGTTTTGCGGGCATGGCATACAACGTCGGCGCGATTGCGGGCTATATCGGGCTCGGTTTTCTCGCCGATGCCTATGGCCGCAAGCGCGTGACGTTCCTGTTCTTCGGCATGGCGCTCGTCATGACGCCCGTGCTGTTCATGTGGACGCACGACATCGGAATGCTGCTGCTGGTCTCGGCCGTGACGGGCTTCTTCAGCCTCGGTCAGTACACGTGGATGCCGACCTGGTTGCCGGAGCTCTATCCGACACGCATCCGCGGCACGGCGATCGCGTTCTGCTTCAACGTGCCGCGTTTGCTCGCATGGTCGGGCCCGCTCGTCGCGGGCACGCTGATCGCGCGCTTCGGCGGCTACGGCCACGCCGCCGTGACGGTGGGCTTCATCTATCTCGTGGGGTTGTCGCTCACGCCGTTCCTGCCGGAAACCGTCGGCAAACCGTTGCCCGAGGACGTGTAACGCGCCGTCGCTCCGCACCGGTCACAGGGATGCAAGCCGGTGCTTCAGACAATAGAAGAGGAGACCTTGGACAATGAGAAAACGAACTCTGGCGCTGCTTGCGTCGAGCATGCTGGCAACCGGCGCCTATGCGCAAAGCAGTGTCACGCTTTACGGCAGCATCGATGAAGGCATCACTTACAACACCAACAACATGGGGCACGGCACCGCGACGCTTGGCCCGGTTGCCGTGCCCGATTTCTTCGGACTGCGTGGCGTGGAAGATCTGGGCGGCGACCTGAAGGCGCTATTCGCCTTGCAAAACGGCTTCAAGTCGAATACGGGCCAAGGGACGATTGCGGGTCAGGCGTTCAGCCACTTTTCATGGGTCGGACTATCCAGTTCCCGTTTCGGTACGCTGACGCTGGGCCGTCAACTGGATCTCGCCGCGGACGCGTTGCGCGTCAACTCGAATGGCAGCCTGCAATACACGTTTTATCTGTTTCATCCGGCTAATCTCGACAATCTGGGAATCGTCGGCGATTCGATCAACAATTCCGTGAAGTACACGACGCCGTCGTTCGATGGATTCACTGCTAGCACGCTGTACGGTTTCGCCGATTCCACCACGCAACCGGGCCGGGTGGTAAGCGCGGATATCGTCTATGCCTAGGGGCCGTTGCGTGCGTCGGCCGTCTACAGTAGCTGGCGCAATCACGCGATTGCGCTGGTATCGGGGCTCGGCCTGACGTCGTTTCTTGGGCAGCCGCTGGCGGGGGGGCAGACCTTCGTCGCGCGAAAGCAGGATATTTTCGGCTTGTCGGCGTTCTACAAGGCCACACCCAGATTCGACCTGCACGGCGTGTTGACACAGGTGAATCTTTCGACGGACACCCAATCGGCTCGTATGAGAACCGCGGAACTCGGTGCGGACTATCACGCGACGGCGGCCAATACCGTGACGGTTGGCGGTTACCTTTCGTGGCTTTCGGGCACGCGCTATGCCGAACTGGGTATCGGCAACGTCTACGCACTTTCCAAAAGGACCGTCGTGTATGCACAGGTGACCTATCAGCATGCCGATGGCGTCGGCAATGCGGCGATGCCATTGCTTGCGCCGTCGGATAGCCCGAATCAGACCGCGTTTCGTATCGGCGTGCATCACTTCTTTTAACGGGTATGCATCGTGCGAATACAAGGGATTTCCCCAGGCCGGGACGGCGGTGGAAGCCGCCGATGCGACGCATCGGATACCTGATCGATTTTGTCCGATCATTTCAACGAAATCTTTTTGCAAGGGATCGGACGCCGAGCCTTCATATCCCGATGCTCTAATCTATTCGCCGCGTAGTCCCCGCATCCCGATGACATGCGCACACCGGTGTACGCCAGTGCGAATCTGATCGTTGCCCGCGCAGGCTTCGTGGTCATCCCCAATCAATACGAATTCAGCGAGGAGCACGACATGCAATGGCGCCATCTAGCACTTGGTTTACTCTCCGTCTCGGCATTCGCATCGACCGTTGCATGGGGCGATAACGACGATCATGGCCGGAACGACCGGCATGACGAGATTCGCACGGCTACCCCGATCAAGCATCTGGTCGTGATCTACGGCGAGAACGTATCGTTCGACCATTACTTCGCGACTTACCCGCAGGCGGCCAACCTGCCGGGCGAGCCGGCATTTCACGCGCAGGCCGGCACGCCGCAGGTGAACGGTCTGTCCGGCGCCTTGCTGACCAACAACCCGAACGCCACGAATCCGGGTAACGGCACGGCGGCATTCAATCCGTTCCGTCTCGACCGCACGCAGGCGGCCACGGCCGACCAGAACCACGCCTATACGGCCGAGCAGCAGGCTTACGACAACGGCGCGGCCGATCTCTTCCCGGAATACACGGGCAATGGCACGACCGGCGGGATCGGCGCATTCGGCACGAAGGGCCAGGTGATGGGCTACTTCGACGGCAACACGGTGACCGCGTTGTGGAATTACGCGCAACGCTTCGCGATGAGCGACAACGCCTACACGTCGACCTACGGCCCTTCGACACCGGGTGCGCTCGAAGTGGTCGCGGGGCAGACCAATGGCATGAAGATCGTGGCGACGACGAAGCAGCCCTCGGTCGCGGGCTCGTACTACGTCAATGACGGCCAGAACGGCTTCACGATGATCAACGACGTCGACCCGGGCTACGACACCTGTTCGAGCAAGACCGATTCCGCCATGATGACCGGCAAGAATATCGGCGACCTGCTGAACACGCGCAACATCACCTGGGGCGGCTTCATGGGCGGCTTCAACCTTTCCACGGTGAACAGCAACGGCACGACCGGGTGCCTGCGCAGCACGATGTCGCCGGTCGTCGGCGCGGCGACGGCCGACTATATTCCGCACCACAACTGGTTCCAGTACTTCGCGTCGACGTCGAATCCGCAGCACCTGCGCCCGAGTTCGATGGCGGCGATCGGTCACAGCACGGAGAAGGACGGTCGCACGCCGGACCCCGCCAATCACCAGTACGATACCGACGACTTCTTCAACTCGGTGAGCGCGGGTAATTTCCCGGCGGTCAGCTTCCTCAAGGCCCCGGCCTACCAGGACGCTCACGCCGGCTATTCGGACCCGCTCGACGAGCAGGCTTTCGTCACGAAGGTCGTCAACTTCCTGCAGCAGCAGAAGGACTGGGACGATACGGCCGTGATCGTGGCGTGGGACGACTCGGACGGCTGGTACGACCATGCCTATACGTTGCCGACGAGCGCGTCGTTCGATTCGGTCGCCGATCAGCTGAATGGCTCGGGAATCTGCGGCACGGGTTCGGCGCGCAACGGTGTGAACAACAAGCCCGTGAACGGCCGCTGTGGTCCGGGCACGCGCATTCCGTTCGTCGTGATCTCGCCGTGGGCGAAGCAGAACTTCGTCGACCATACGCAGATCGACCAGACGTCGGTGGTCCGCTTCATCGAAGACAACTGGCTTGACGGTCAACGTCTCGGCGGCGGCTCGTTCGATGCGAGCGCGGGCAGCATCATGGGCATGTTCGACTTCGATCGCCGCGGCGAGGGCCGCTACAAGCACCCGCTCTTCCTCGATCCGCAGACGGGCCTCGTCGTCGACAAGGCACCCAAAATCTGACGCTGTGCAGGCTGCCCTGATACCGATATGACGGTATCGGGCAGCCGTGCAGGACGATCGGACTTCGGCCGGTCGCGCTCGACGCAGGTCCGCGACCGGCATGACGAGCGCTTGCCGTTCCCCACTTCGAGCCAGTCTGTTCGCTGGCTCGATTTTCTATTTGTCGACGCCAGAATCCTCACCATGAGTCTTCGTTCGAACTCCGTATCGGTGTCCAATCTGCAGGCAAACCAACAACCGGGCCCGGCGGATGTGCCGCGGACCGTACGTCGCTTTCTACTATCAATGGCCGTCCTTGTCGTGCCGGGTGTGTTCGCGGCAGCCGCCCATGCGGTCTCGAATCCCGGGCCGATGCCTGCAAGCGCCGGCGAAGCCGTGGCCAATTTCACGGGGGACAATCCTCACCCCGTGCATCTGGTGCGTCCGGCCGAGGCGCCGCTGAGCGCGGTCGCGATGCTCGGCAAGCAACTCTTTAACGACCCATCGCTTTCCGCATCGGGGAAACAGTCGTGTGCCTCGTGTCATAGCGCGCAGCATGCGTATGGGCCGCCGAACGGCCTGTCGGCGCAGATCGGCGGCCCGCATATGAATCTGGCCGGCTACCGTCCGCCGCCCTCGTTGGCCTATCTCTACCGGCAGGCGCCGTTCAGCATTGGGCCCGATCAGGCTGACGTGGATACGGCGGTCAACTTGAACGATGCGGCCAGCGCCGCACAGGGCGTGCAGCGCGCCACGAAAACGGCGGGCGTCGCGCCCGCCGCGCCGGCGATAGTGCCGCAAGGGGGCCTGTTCTGGGACGGCCGCGCGGACTCGCTGCAGCAGCAGGCAGACGGGCCGATGCTGAATCCCGTTGAAATGGCTAACAGCAGTACTGACCAGATCGTGGCCAAGCTGGAACATTCGAAATACGCGAGCACGCTCAGGCAGCTATTTGGCGCCAACCTCTTCAGCAACCACGAACTCGCGCTTTCCGAAGCAATGTTCGCCATCGGCCGTTACGAGTTCGAGGACGCGTCCTTTCATGAATTCACGAGCAAGTACGATTACTGGCTCGAAGGCAAGGCTCGCCTCAGTCAGGCCGAGTTGCGCGGGCTGAAGCTTTTCAACGATCCCGACAAGGCGAACTGCGCGGGCTGCCATCTGAGCCAGCCGACCAAGGACGGATTGCCGCCGCTCTTTACCGACACGCAATACGAAGCGCTCGGCGTGCCGCGCAACCGGGCACTGCCCGCCAACAGGAATCCGAAGTTTTACGACCTCGGGGTCTGCGGCCCGTTTCGTACTGATATCGCGCAGCAGACGCAGTATTGCGCGATGTTCCTCACGCCGACGCTGCGCAACGTCGCGACGCGCCATGTGTTCTTCCACAACGGCGTCTATCACGACCTCAGACAGGTGATGGATTTCTATAACCTGCGCAATACGAATCCGGCCAGAATTTACCCGAAGAATGCCGCGGGCAAGGTCGAGAAATACGACGACATTCCGGTGAAGTACCAGGCCAACGTCGACGTGACGGACGCGCCGTTCGACCGCAAGATGAGCGACAAACCGGCGATGACGGACCAGGATATCCGCGACATCATCGCCTTTATGAAGACGCTGACCGACGGGTATAAGCCGTCGGGCAACTAGCGCGAGGTGCGTGTGCGACGCCGCGCCAGCACACTCAGCGATTCGTTCAGGGCCTGCGCGTCGATGCCGCGTGTGATGAAGACGATGCGCGTGCGCCGGTCCGCTCCCGGCCATGCCGGCAGCAGTTGCGGCGGCTGGAACAGGTGCTGCACACCGTGGATCACCATCGGTTGTTTGGGGTGTTCGGCAAGATGCACGATGCCTTTGACGCGCAGCAGGTCCGTGCCGCGCAGGGCGATCACGGTATCGAGCCAGTGGGCGAAGCCTTCGCGTGACAGTGGCTCGTCGCGCACGATGACGAACGAGCGAATGTCGTCGCGGTGCGTCGGTGGCGCATCGGATGTCGCATTCGCCGGGCGGGCGGCCAACCGGTAAAACGGTGCCTGTTCCGCCGGGGCGGTTCCGAAGTCGGCGCGAGAATCGGAGCAAGGAGCGGAACAAGAAGCGGCGCGCATCAGCCCGCGCAGCGCGTGCGGCTGCATGACCGGATCGGCGTGGCACGCAGCCTGCGGGTTCAGCGCCGCGAGGCGTTCCAGCAGGGCGGCGGGCGGTACGCCATTCAGCAGGTCGAGCTTGGTGAGAAACAGCGCATCGGCCACCGCCACTTGCCGCGCGGCCTCGGGCTCGCGTTCGAGCGTCCCCGAGCCCAGTATCGCGTCGACCGTGCAGGCCACACCGGCCAGCGCAAAACGCTCGCGCACCGCCGCGTCGCCCATGAGCGTGCGCAGGATGGGCCCGGGGTCGGCCAAGCCGCTCGTCTCGATCAGCACCTGGCGCAGCGCCGGCTCGTTGCGCGTGCTGAGGCGCACGAGTGCTTCGACCAGATCGCCGCGCACCGCGCAGCACAGGCAGCCGTTCGCCAGCAGCACGGTATCTTCGGTCGTACTGGCGATCAGGTCGTGGTCGATGCCGACCTCGCCGAACTCGTTGACGATGACGGCCGTGCCGTGCAGGTCCGGCAGGGCCAGCAGGCGGTTGAGCAGGGTGGTTTTGCCGCTGCCGAGAAAGCCGGTGAGGACCGTCACCGGAATCCGTTCGCCCGCGGCCGGCGAGGTGGCCAGCAAAGCCGAAAAGTGTCCGCCCGGCAGGCTCATGGCGAAATCTCCTCTAGCGCACGGTTGCTGGTTTCGATCATGTATTTGGAGGTCAGCAGTCCCACCACGGTCGCCGCCGCGAACATCAGGAACACCACGCCGATGCCTTGCGCCGATAGCACCACGCCCACCACGACCGGCGCCACCGCCGAAGCCACGCGCAGCCAGGAGGTGGCCAGGCCGGTTCCGATGGCGCGCATCCGGGTCGGATAGATCTCGGGCGTGTAGAGGTAGAGCAGCACGGTCGTGGTGCCCATCACCGCATAGGCCGACGAGGCCAGGATCGCCACCGACCACGGGCTTCTCGCTCCGAGCGCCGCCAGCAGGGCGAGCAGCGCGCCGCTGACGAGGAAGCACGCGCCGGTCCAGCGGCGGCGGCCCACGCGGTCCACCAGCAGCGCGCAGACCAGCACCGCGCAGGTGCTCAGCACGTTGGTGATGGAGGCCATGCGCAGCGACTGCTGCAGCGGCAGGTGATACACGGTCCGGTACAGCGTCGGGAGCCAGTTGTTGATGCCGTTGGCGACGAAGTACGACGAGGCCCACAGTACCCACACCACCAGCGTGCGAGGTAAGTACACCGGCGAGAACATTTCTTTCCACGATCCCTTTTGCGGCGTGCTCGACTGTTGCACGTCGATCAGCGCTTGCAGGCGCGCCTCGATCTCGGCGTGATCGCGCTGCGGGTCGAGGCTGCGGCGCGGCGTGCTGGATTCCAGCCCCGCGATCACGGCGTCGGCTTGCTCGAAGCGGCCTCGCGCCGCCAGCCAGCGCGGCGATTCCGGCAGCCGGACCATGAACAGCAGGATCAGCAGCCCGGGAATGCCGCCCACGAGGAACATATAGCGCCAGCCGAAGGTCGGCACCACGAATGAACCGACCTGGGCCGCCGCGAGCAGGCCCAGCGGGAAGATCAGTTCATACAGGATAAAGAAGCGCCCGCGCCCCTTGGCCTGCGACAGCTCGTTGATATAGGCCGCGGCGATCGGCACCTCGCCGCCCACGCCGATGCCCTGCAGGAAGCGCAGCGCGAACAGCATCGGGAAGTTGCCGGCGAAGGCGCAGGCGATGCTCATCGCTGACATCAGCGCCACGGCGATGGAAATGCCGGGCACGCGTCCGGCCCGCTCGGCGAGCCAGCCGAAGAACAGCGCGCCGATCACCTGGCCCGCATAGCCCGCCGCGATCAGGAAGCCCACCTGCGCATGGTTCAGATGCCATAAGCTCACCAGCACCGGCAGCACGAAGGCCAGTGAGAGTGCGTCGAAGGCGTCGAAGAAGGTGGCGCTGCCCATGACAATGCGCGCCCTCGTGTGCCAGCGGCAGAACGGCACATTTTCGATGCGAAACAGCAACCGGGCTGTTCGCTGCGCGTCGGTCAGGCCCGACACCGCGGCGATCGCGTCCGCTTTCATGAAGTTGTCTCCTTGGCGAGGCGCGTGCCCCGCGCTTTTTTGTGTGCTTCGGCGAGGTCAGCCGGCCGTGCCCGATCCGTGCAGCTCGGCGAAAGAGTGCAGGGTGCGTTCGAGCCGCGGGATCAGCCAGTCGGCGACGGGGGGCGGAACGCGTGCTTCCTGTACGTCTTCGAGCAACTGACGTAACGGTTGCGTGCCGACATCCGTGGCACCCGTGGCACCCGTGGCATGCGCGCTGCTCTGGCGAGCGCGGAACCAGGCCGCGACTTCGGCCTCGTCGCAGCGCTCCCCACCGTCCTGCAGGTAGTCCACGATGTCGAGTTCGAAGTCTTCCAGCCGCAGGCTCACGCCGCCGGCGCCGCACGCGCAGGCCGCGCCGAGAGCGACATGGCGCAAGGCCAGGGCGCTCCACAGGTCGAGCAGACGGCCGGCGCGCGCGGACAGGTCATCGGTCACGGCGGCACTCACTGTCCGGCCCACGGAAGGTCGGTCGAGCCGTTGACGCCGTGGCCGGTGCCGCTGCGCAGCGCGCTCGTGGCCTCGTGATCGACGCCGCCGTTGGAGTCCAGCGCGACCTTGTAGACTTCGCGTGCCACCCGCGCGCTGACGTAGCCTTCGCGCACGTCCTCGGCCACCTTGTCCACCTCGCGTTCCAGCGGGTCGCCGAAGCCGCCGCCGCCGCCCGACAGCATCTTGTACGCGTCGCCGCGTTCCAGCCGCACGTTGAAGATCTTGGCGTTCGCGTGGTCGGTCTTCCACTCGCCCTTGTGGCGCACCGCGAGGCCGTTGCCCATCGCGTCGCCGCCGCCTTCGAGCCCCCACGGCTTGCAGTGCACGCGATCGATCCGCGTCGTGACGGTGAACGGCGAGAGCGCCTGCACGACCATCTCCGCACCCAGTCCGCCGCGATGCTTGCCGGCGCCCGCCGAGTCCTGGCGGATCTCGTACTTTTCGACCAGCACCGGGTACTTGGCTTCGAGCTGCTCGGTGGGGCTGTTGTGGGTATCGCCGTCGTTGATGCAGACCGTCACCGAGACGCCGTCCTCTTTGCTCTTGGCGCCCCAGCCGCCGCCGAGCGGACCGATGCCGACGATGAAGAGCCGCCCGTCTTCCGGTGAGATGCCGTGGATGTTCGGGAATACCAGGTCCGCGTGGTGGCCGGCAATCGAGCGGTCCGGAATCGCGGGCGCCAGCGCCTTGAAGATGGTGTCGATCACCGTCATCGGGAACGTCATCCATACGCGCATCGGATAGGGCCGCTCGGCGCTGATGACCGTGCCCATCGGCATGATGACCTTGAGCGGCCGGAAGCTGCCGTCGTTGACCGGGTAATCGGTCGGCGTGGTCAGGCACTTGTAGGCCACCTGGGCGCAGGCGATGCCGGTGGTAAAGCCCGAGTTGTAGAAGCCGCGCACCTGTTTGGAGACGTCCGACAGGTCCACCGTCATCTCGTCGCCGCTGACCACGACCTTTACGCGGATCGGGATGCGCTTGCCGATTTCGAGCCCGTCGTCGTCCATGAACGATTCGGCCTCGTACACGCCATCGGGAATCGACAGCGTGTTCTTGCGCGCGACGGCCTCGCTCGAATCCATGATCTGCCGGATCGAGCTGTTCACCGCGTCGGCGCCGTAGCGTTGCAGCAGTTCCACGTAGCGGCGCTCGCCCGTGGTGATCGCGGTGATCTGCGCGCGCAGGTCGCCGAGCGCGCGCTCGGCGAGACGCACGTTCATCGCGATGATGTCCACGAGGTCCTGGTTGACCACGCCGTCGCGCTGATACTTCATGATGGGGATCTGGATCCCCTCGCTGAAGATGTCGGTGGTGACGTTGCCGAGCGTGCCGCCCACGTCGAGCCAGTGCGCCATGCAGCAGGTGAAGCCTTCGAGCTGGCCCTCGTGGAACACCGGCATCGTGAACGTGAAGTGGTTCAGATGGCTGCCCGTCGTATAGGCGTCGTTGGTGACGAGGATGTCGCCCGGCTTGATGTTCTCGTAGCCGAAGTGCCGGATCTTGGCTTTCACGGTCTCGGACATGCCGCGAATGAACATCGGCAGCCCGAGACCGATCGAGACCGTGTCGCCTTCCTTCGTGAACAGCCCCACCGTGAAATCGAGCGCTTCGTAAATGATCAGGTTGTAGGCGGTGCGGGTCAGGTTGGTCTTCATCTCCTCGGTGACCGCATAAAGGCCGTTGCGAATGATCTCGACGGTGACCGGATCGACGGTTTTCGATTCGTTGGGGGTACTCATGTTCTGTCGCTCCCGATGGCGATTTGCAGGTTGCCGAGTTCGTCCACGCGCAGCGAGTCGCCGGGCTGTACGACGGTGGTGGAGGCGTGCTCCTCGATCAATGCCGGGCCCGCGATCTCGTTGCCCGACAGCAGGCGGTCGCGGATATAGACCGGCGTGCTGGCCCAGCCCGTGGAGCGGAAATACACCGGCTTGACCGCGCGCACCGCGAGCGCGTCCGGCGTTGCCGTGCCTTGTTCGACGCTGTGCTTCGGCGGTTTTTTCATGGTGCCGAGCACCGTCACGCGCAGGCTCACGAGGTCGGCGGGCTCCTTCGGTGCCGAGGTGCCGTAGCGCACCTTGTGCAGTTCGTCGAACTGCCGCTTGATTGCCGCGCGGTCTCTGGATTCGAAGAAGGCCATCGGCAGATCCACCGTCACCGCATGCTCCTGGCCCACGTAACGCATGTCGGCCGCGCGCTCGATGACGATGCCGTCGGCCTGCACGCCGGACTGCGCCAGCGCGGCACGGCCTTCGTCTTCCATGCTCCGGTAGGCCGCTTCGATTTCATCGAACGAGACGTCGTTGAGCTTGCGGAACACCGAGCGGACGTAGTCGTAGCGGAGATCGGAGAACAGCATGCCGTAGGCGGAGAAGTAACCGGGCGCGTATGGAATCAGCACGCGGCGAATCCCGATCTCGCGTGCGATGGCCGAGGCATGCAGCGGACCCGCGCCGCCGTACACCACCATCGTGAAGCTGCCGGCGTCGAGGCCGCGCTCGGTGGTCACGGCCTTCACCGCATGCGACATCTGCGTCACCGCGATGCGCAGAATGCCGTCGGCTGCCTCGGTCGGTTCGAGCCCCAGCGGGCCGGCGACGCGCCCGGCCATCTGGCGCGTGCAGGCTGCGAGGTCCAGCTTGAGTTCGCCGCCGAGAAAGTGCTCGGCATCGAGCCGGCCCAGCAGCAGGTTGGCATCGGTCACGGTCGGTTCCTCGCCGCCCCGGCCATAGGCCACCGGTCCAGGCATGGAGCCCGCGCTTTGCGGGCCCACGCGCAGCGCATGGCCGGTTTCCACACGGGCGATGGAACCGCCGCCGGTGCCGACTTCGTGGATATCCATCATCGGAATCTGGATCGGCAGGGCGCGCTCGTAGCCGCCGATCAGCGCCGAGCCGGTCGTCAGCGGCCGCCCCTCGCTGATGACGCCGGCCTTGGCCGTGGTGCCGCCCATGTCGAAGGCGATCGCGTCGCCCATGCCGAGTTGCGCGCACAGCGCCTGAGCGCCGATCACGCCCGCGGCCGGCCCGGATTCGAGCATGCGTACGCAGCCGACCTTGGCATGCTCGACCGGGAACAGGCCGCCGGTGGACTGCACGATATAGAAGTCGCCGTCGAAGCCCTTGCCGGACAGATGATTCTCCAGTTCTCCGAGGTAGGCCGAGACGCGCGGACCGACATAGGCATTGGCCACCGCGGTCGACACGCGCTCGAACTCGCGGTATTCCTGACTCAACTCATGCGAGGCGCAGACGAACGCCCCCGGCATTTCTTCCTGCAGGATCTGCTTGACCCGCTGTTCGTGCGCCGGGTTGCGATACGAGTGCAGAAGCAGCACCGCGACGGCTTCCACGTGCTGTCCGCGCAACTCGCGCGCGAGTTCGCGCACGGCGGCTTCGTCGAGCGGCTTGTGCAGGCTGCCGTCCGCGCGCAGGCGCTCGGCCACCTCGTAGCGCAGCGAGCGGCGCACGAGCGGCTGGTGCTTGTTGAAGAACAGGTTATAGGCGTCGGGCCGGTTGACACGGCCGATTTCGTAGATGTCGCGGAAGCCTTCCGTAATCAGCAGCGCCGTGTTGGCGCCGTTGCGCTCCAGCAGCGTGTTGATTGCGATCGTGGAGCCGTGCAGAAACAGGTGGCCGTCGCGCCAGTCGATATTCGCGCTGTCGATGGTGGCCTGAATGCCCTTGACGAGTTCGCCGTGAGTCGAGAGCGCCTTGCCGAACAGCAGCTTGCCGGTGGTTTCGTCGAAGGCGGCCATGTCGGTGAAGGTGCCGCCGATGTCGACGGCGATACGCAGCTTGCCGCCTGCGGCGCTTGCCGCATCGGATGTCTTTGCCATGATGTTGACCAGGTTGGAGATGAGGCGCGTCAGTTCGCAACGGCGACGCGGTTACGCAGGATGCCGAGGCCGGTGATCTCGACTTCGACGGTGTCGCCGTCCTTCATGTACGCAGGGGGCTCGCGGCGATCGCCCACGCCGCCGGGCGTGCCGGTCGCGATCACGTCGCCGGGCGAAAGCGGCGTGAAGGTCGAGATGTATTCGACGAGAACGGGGATGTCGAAGATCAGGTCGCCGACGCTGGCGTGCTGCATCACGTTGCCGTTGACGCGGGTTTCGAGCGTCAGCGCGGCGACGTCGGGCACTTCGTCGGCCGTCACGAGGTGAGGGCCGAATGCGCCGGTGCCGGGGAAGTTCTTGCCGGGCGTGAACTGATGCGTGTGGCGCTGCCAGTCGCGCACCGACACGTCGTTGAAGCACGCATAGCCGGCGATATGGTCGAACGCTTGCGCCTTCGGAATGTAGCGGCCGCCCTTGCCGATCACGAAGGCCAGTTCGCCTTCCCAGTCGAAGCGCTCCGAGAACGACGGGCGGAGCACGGCGTCGTCGTGGGCGACCAGCGTGTCCGTGAAGCGCAGGAACAGCGAGGGGTGCTCGCTGTCGGCGCGTTTGGTCTCGGCCACGTGGGACTTGTAGTTCAGGCCCACGCAGATCACCTTGCCGGGGTTGGGGATCACCGGCAGCGGCTGCGTGGCGCTGGCGGCCACGCGGCGGCCCTGGCCGGTGGCGCATTGCTGGAGTGCTTGCAGTGCATCGTTGTGAAGCACGGCGCGCAGGTCGGGGTGCTGGTCGAGGAAGGATTGGGGCGGGACGAGGTAGTCGCTGCCCTCTACGCATCCATAGGTGGCACGGCCGTCGAGCAGGAAGCTGGCGAGTTTCAAGGTTGTCTCCTTCGTAGTGTTGGAAGCACTATAAAAATCCGCCCGTCTTCCGCCTAGACAGAGATCGGAGATGACAGATATGCTTGGAGAGTGATATCCGATGAAGGTGGGCCCGATGAACCTCGACAGCGTTCGCCTGTTTCTCGAAGTGGCCGATGCCGGCAGCCTGAGCAAGGTGGCGGCGCGCCGGCAGACCGTGCAGTCGCACATCAGCCGGCAGGTTGCCGACTTCGAGGCGAATTGCGGGGGGCGGCTGTTCCACCGCACCGGCCGCGGCGTCGTGCTGACCGAACTCGGCGAGCGCGCGGCTGCCCGGCTGCGCATCTGGCTGCACGAGACGGAACAGTTGACCGAAGAGATGCGGGCCGATGCCGGTCACGTGATGGGCGAGGTGCGGCTCGGTATCCTGCCTTCGGCCGCGCATCCGCTCATGACACGTCTTTTTGCGCGGCTGCAGGCCCAGCATCCCGGGATTCGCCTGAGCATCGCGGAAGCCCAGGGGGCGGAGCTCGATAGCATGCTGGACGGCGGCACGGTCGATCTGGCGATCCTGTTCCGTTTCCGGCGCCCGAGTGGCCGCGAAGAGAAACTGCTGTGCGAGGCCCACACTTACCTCGTGTCCGCGCCGGGCGATCCGCTGACGCGCGAAGCCACACTCGATTTCATCCGCCTGCGCGACTTGCGGCTGGTCTTGCCGAGACGGCCCGGCCAGTGGCGCCAGGCGCTGGACGAAACCGCGCGCGGCCTCGGCTTCCGGCTGGAAGCCGTGGTCGAGGCCGACTCGCTTACCGCGCAGAAGGAACTGGTGGCCAATACGCCGGGTTTGTATGCGGTACTCGGCCCTTATGCTTTTGCCGCGGAAGTGCAGCGCGGGCAGTTGCAGGTCTGCCAGGTCGTCAAGCCGGACCTTTGCCGCCATGTCGTGCTGGCGCTGCCGCGCCATGGCAAATTTTCCGCGGCCTGCCGTGTGGTGGCCGACGCGGTGCAATCGATCATTGCCAGTTGGGAGCACCAGCTAACCGAGCCGGTCAAGCACCAATCCGTCGAGCGCGGTAAAGGCAAAAAGGTTCGTTCGTGAAGGGTTGATGGCCGCCGGCAATGGCGCAGGCGGCACTGTTCAGGATTCCGGCGTAGTGGGGGCCGAGGCGCCGGCCCGCAGAGATCAGAACGTGTGTCTCATGCCAACGCCGTATGTGCTGCCGGACGGCTTTGACGAAATTTTGTCGTACGAGTAGGCCGCGTAAACGTCTGTGCGCTTCGACAGGTTGTAATCGTAGGCGACCGATCCCGTGTTGTGGACCGTGTCGTTGTCATGTGGCGCACGCTGTCTGGTGATGGCCCATTCGGCGAGAATCACCGACACGGCAGTCACGGGAATCGACAGGCCCGCCTGATAGGTATGCGACCCGACCTGCGCGGTGGTGGTATTGGTCGTTTGTAGTGCGCCGTAGAACTTTGCGAAGTTGGCGTTGTAGGTCGCGCCGGCGAGATACAGATACTGCTCGGCGCCCGGTGCGGTTATCGCAGCGCGCACACGCTGCGCGGAGAGCGCGACTTGCACGGGGCCGTTCTCGTAGTTCAGATGCAGACCGAGATTGTCGCGCCCCTGAGAGCCGGTGGCGCTGCTCACTCCGTATTGCACCGCGCCGGTCAGCCCATGGAACGAGGGGCTGTAATAGCCGACCACATTGTCCCAGACCGTATCGCCGATCACCGTATTGTTGTACGCGGCGGTGTACGACTGAACCACCAGCGGAGAAAAGACGACCGACGCGCCGAACGGATTGAGGAGAATCTGATTGGTGTAGGTCTGGGTGGTCTGTTCGCCGAGCTTGAGCGTGCCGTATGGGGTCGAGAACCCGACGTAGGCGTTGCGCGAAAACAGGCCATCGGTGGCGTTGCGTCCCATTTGCCCGGTGTTGGGACGGAAGAAGCTTTCCAGCACGAAGATCGCGGCATTGCCGCCGCCCAGGTCCTCGCGGCCGCGCAATCCCCAATACGACGTGGTCAGTCCGCCGCCGCCGGCCTGAACCGTTCCATGCGGTGTCGTGCTGACTTTCGACTGGTCGATGTACATGCCGATCAGGCCATACAGATCGACTGACGACGATCCACCCGAGAAGGATTGGGCGTGCGCGGTATGACTGAGCAAGGCCAGTGATGCGGCCATGAAGCAGCTTGCGCGCTTGAATCCGCGCGCCGTGGTTCGTTCGAGTCTGTACATCGATTCAGTCTCCTGATTAATTATTTTTTGAACGCAAGACATCGTCGCGAAGGGGATCAGCGTTCGCGCAATGGCAGCCATCGTCAGATGGGATGGGGTGCCGACTAGGTCATCGGCGTCCTCTGTCTGTTTCGGTTCGGTCTTCTGGTTCGCGATGGACGGCCGGTCGGCGCATGGCAGTGGTCATGCGCTGATGCAGGCGCTCATGCGAGTCCCGGATGCGCGTCTCGATGGGCGAGCGAAAGCAGTTTATGAATCACCGTGCCGTGCGGGTAGGTGCAGGTCGGTGATGTCAGATATGCCTGAGGGGAGATGGCTGGCATCAGCCGGCTGTTCTGCTTGCGCGGCGGCGCTCGATGGCGGAGAGGGCGCTGCGGGCGTCCCTAATCTTGCTGGCATCTTGCCGGCGGCTGCGTCGGCCAGGCCCGTGCTGGCGACCGACGTTCACCCTGCGTCGCAAAGCTTACGGTTCGTGTACCGGCCGCCCGCCACGAAAGTTGCGGGCAGCAAACTGCCGGATGCCGCCGGCACACCCGCTTCCCCGATGAAACTTTTTCATGCCCCCCATGAAAGATCGTCGTTTGCGGCGCGCGGTTCGCGCCCGCAATATCAGGCCCACGAAGACCTTCCCCTCTCTCACCGAACGGATTCCCTCACGATGACTGCCTCAATCGAACGCGATGCCGTGTCGTCGCACGTGAGCGTGCGCGACGGTACGCGCATCGGCTATAGCCTCTACGGACAACGCGACGGCGTGCCGCGCGTCGTGCTGCTTCATTCGCTCGCCATGGATCGCGCGTTCTGGCAGCCGGTGGTCGAACGCCTCGTGCCGCATGCGGCGGTGCTCGCGCTCGACTGCCGCGGGCACGGCGCGTCGGACAAGCCGGCCGGCCCGTACACGGTCGCACAGTTCGCCGCCGACGTGCGCGACGTCGTGACCGCGCTCGACTTCGGCGGCGTGCTGATCGCCGGCGCGTCGATGGGCGGCTGCGTGTCGCTCGAATTCGCGGGCACGTACCCGGAGCTCACGCGTGCGGCCGGCCTGATCGACACGACGGCCTGGTATGGCGAAACCGCGCCGAAGGATTGGGACGTGCGCGCCTCGAAGGCCGAAAAGGAAGGGCTCGCCGGGCTGGTCGAGTTCCAGACCACCCGTTGGTTCGGTGACGAGTTCCGCGCGACCCACAAGGACGTCGTGCAGCGCTGCGTCGATACGTTCCTGCGCAACGAGGTCGCCGCGTTCGCCGCGACCGGCCGGATGCTCGGCGCCTACGACGGCCGCGCGCAAATGGCGAAGGTGCGCGTGCCGACCTGCGTGATCGTCGGCGAGGAAGACTATGCGGCGCCGCCTGCGATGGCGCGTGCGCTGCACGAAGGCATCGCCGGCTCGACGCTGACCGAGGTGCCGAAGGCGCGCCACCTGACGCCGCTCGAAGTGCCCGAACTCGTCGCGAACGAACTGCTCGCGCTGATCAAGCGCATCGCGTAGGTGCGTCAAATAAGTGTGTCAAATAAGCGCGTCGCATCAGAGCCTCACATAAACGCATCACAACCGGATTTGCATTAAGGAAGGGGGGCCGAATGGCGCCATTCGAATTCGCTACACCGCGCTCGCTGCAGCAGGCGATCGCGCTTCTGGATCCCGAGGACCCGGACATCCGCCCGGTCGGCGGCGGCACGGCGATCATGCTGATGATGAAGGCCGGCGTGCTGCGCCCGACGCGGCTCGTCAGCCTGCAGGACGTGGAGCCCGAGCATTCGCGGATTTCGATCGGCGGCAACGGCGAACTGCAGATCGGCGGCCTGACGCGGCTCGCCGCGCTCGAACATTCGCAGGAAGTCCGCGAAGGCTGGCCGCTGCTCGCGCGCACGCTGCGCACGCTGTCGAACGTGCGGGTGCGCAACGTCGCGACGCTCGGCGGCAATCTCGCGCATGCCGATCCGCACATGGACATGCCGCCGGTGCTGAGCGCGCTCGGCGCGAGCGTCACCGTGACGGGCCCCGCCGGCGAGCGCACGCTGCCGGTCGAGGAACTCGCGACCGGCTACTACGAGACCGTGCTCGCGCGCAACGAACTGATCTCGAAGGTGACGGTGCCCGCGCAGGCCGGCCGTCCCGCTGCCTACATGAAAGTGACCACGCGTGCCTCGCACGACTGGCCGGCGCTCGGCGTCGCGGTCGTGCTCGACATGCAGGGCGAGCGGATCGGCAACGCGAGCGTGATCGTCGGCGCGGCGACCGACCGGCCGACGCGTCTCGTCGACGCCGAAGCGATCCTGCGCGGCGCGCTGCCGGATGCGGCGACGCTCGCGCGCGCCGGCGAGGCGGGGGCGGCGTCGCTCGACATTGTCGGTGATCCGCACGGCTCGGCGAGCTACAAGAAACATCTGCTGACTGTCTACCTCGGACGCGCGGTGCGCATCGCGCTGGAGGCGGCTCGCAACAAGGAGCAGGCATGACCATCATCGAAACCGCGCCGCTCGAAACCGGCGCCGCGCCGCGTCAGGTCGGACGCGGCATCAACCGGCTGGAAGCGAACGCCAAAGTGACCGGGCGCGCCGGCTATATCCATAACGTCTCGCTGCCGCGCATGCTGCACGCGAAGATTTTCCGCAGCACGGTCGCGCACGGCCGCATCGTGTCGATCGACACGAGCGCCGCGCGCGAGGCGCCGGGCGTATTCGCGGTCTATACCGCCGACGACATTCGCCGCGTGATTCCGGAGCCGTTCTTCGGCCCGGCGTTTCACGACCAGCCGATCCTCGCGGTCGACAAGGTGCTCTATATCGGCGAGCCGGTCGCGGTGGTGCTCGCGAGCGATCCGCATGCGGCCGAGGAAGCGACGCACCTGATCTACGCCGAATACGAAGAACTGCCGGCGGTGTTCAACGAAGTCGAGGCGGCGGCTTCCGACATTCACGTGCATGAAGAGCTGAAGCCGGCCGGCACGTTTCCGGACCTGAAGCATCTGGCGGGCCGCCAGGCGACCAACGTCGCGCTCGACTTCCGCGTGCGTCGCGGCGACGTCGATGCCGCGTTCGCGCAGGCCGCCCACGTATTCGACGATACCTTCACGACGCAGCAGGTCATGCACGTGCCGCTCGAGCCGATCGTGACGGTCGCGGAACCGGGCGAGAACGCCGGCACGCTGACGCTGCATACCGCGTCGCAGAGCCCGTCGTTCGTGCGCATCGAGATCGCGCGGCTGCTCGGCTGGGCGGAAAACCGCGTGCGCGTGCGCGTCGGCCTGCTCGGCGGCGGCTTCGGCGCGAAGCTCTACATCAAGGTCGAAGCGCTCGCGGCGGCGCTCGCGCTGCTGACGCGCCGTCCCGTGCGCGTCGCGCTGACGATGGAAGAGCAGTTCTTCACGATCACGAAACACGCCACCACCTTCCGCATGCAGACCGCCGTCTCGGCGGACGGCCGCATCACGGGCCGGCGCTGCGAAGTGTGGTGGAACGGCGGCGCGTATGCCGACATCGGCCCGCGCGTCACGCAGAAGTCCGGCTTCACCGCGAGCGGCCCGTACGACATCGACAACGTGTCGATCGACTCGTATCAGGTGTACACGAACCTGCCGCCGGCCGGTGCGTTCCGCGGCTTCGGCATTCCGCAGATGGTGTGGGCGTACGAGAGCCACGCGGACATGATTGCGCGCAAGCTCAAGCTCGATCCGGTCGAGTTCCGCCGCCGCAATCTGCTGCGCGACGGCCAGCCGCACGCGACCGGCACCGTGATGCGCGACGCCGCGCTCGAACTGGTGCTCGACCGCGTCGCTACGCGCATGAACTGGAGCGCGCCGTTCGAACGCGGCAGCGGCGTGGTGCGCCGTGGCCGCGGCGTCGGCATCGGCTTCAAGGCGCTGGTTGCGCCGACCACCTCGGTCGCGATGGTGAGCCTGTCGGCCGACGGCAGCTGCACGGTCTATTCGAGCACCGTCGACATGGGCCAGGCCTCGGACACCGCGATCGCGCTGATGGCCGGCGACGTGCTCGGCATCGACGCGGAAAAGATCAAGGTGATCCGTCCCGACACCGATTCGACGCCGTACGACATGGCGACGCTCGGCTCGCGCTCGACGTTCCACATGGGCCACGCGGTGCGCCTCGCGGCCGAGGACGCGCGCGCGAAGCTGCGCCAGCTCGCCGACGAACTGGGCGTGCCGGCCGACGAACCGGCGCGCGCGGGCGATCTGCTCAAGCGCAAGTACGGCATGCAGGCGGGCAACATCGTCGGCATCGGCAGCTTCATTCCGCCGTACACGAAGCCCGATCACGAGACCGGCCAGTCCGACAACATCACGCCGAACTGGATGGTGGGCGGCACCGGCGTCGAAGTCGAAGTCGACGTCGAGACCGGCCACTTCAAGATCGTGCGTTTCGAGAACGTGGTCGATTGCGGCACGCCGATCAATCCGAAGGTCGTCGATACGCAGATTTCGGGCGCGGCGATCATGCAGCTCGGCATCACGATGTTCGAGCGCATGGAGTTCGATGAAGTCGGGCAGCTGCGCAACGCGTCGTTTGCCGAGTACAAGATTCCGGGCATCCACGACATCCCGCACCGGATCGGCCGCGAGACCGTCGACGCGTATCAGTCGAACGGGCCGTTCGGCGCGAAGGGCGTCGGCGAGAGCTCGACGTTCGGCGTCGCCTCGGCGATTGCCGAGGCGATCGAAGACGCCGTCGGCGTGCGCATCAAGACGCTGCCGATCACGCCCGAAGCCGTGTACCGCGCCATCTGCGCGGCACGCAACGAACCGCTGCCTGAGGAATGACCATGAGCGAGACCCTGATTAACCTCGAATTCACGCTGAACGGCGAGCGCGTGCGCGCCAACGTCGCGCCCCATCTGACGATTCTCGAAGTGCTGCGCAACGAGTTCGGCCTGTACGGTGCGCGCGAAAGCTGCGGCCAGGGGCTGTGCGGCTGCTGCACGGTGCTCGTGAACGGCGAGAGCGTGTCGGGCTGCCTGTACCTCGCGGCGATGGCGAACGGCGCCGAAGTCACGACCGTCGAGCATCTCGATGCGAACGGCGCGCTCGATCCGATCCAGCAGGCGTTCATCGACTGCGGCGCGTTCCAGTGCGGCTTCTGCACCTCGGGCTTCCTGATGATGAGTCGGCAACTGCTCGCCGAGAATCCCGATCCGACCGAGGCGGAGATTCGCCACTACCTGTCGGGCAATCTGTGCCGGTGCGGGGCCTACCCGGAGATCATCGAGGCGGTGAAGCTCGCCGCGCAGCGCCGCAAGGAGACGGCGTCCGCGTAAACCGCCCGCACGCGCGACAACAAGAACATCCGCACGTGCTGCATCGGGCGGGAGCCGGCGCCGGCGCGCCGCTTCCCGCCACTCCCCGCCGTTCCCGGAGACAACCACCCATGCCTTCTTCCGCCAACGGACGCGGCGAGCGCGCCCGCGCGACTCCGCCATCCGCGGGCAGCGCACCCGCGCCCGTCTGGTATCGCTCGATCAACCGCCAGCAGTGGAGCGCGCTGATCGCGTCCAATCTCGGCTGGTTTTTCGACGGCTACGAAACCTATGCGCTGATCCTCACGGTCGGCGGCGCGCTCGCGCAACTGCTCGCGCCGTCGCTGCATCCGCAGATTCCGTTCTACGCCGGCCTCGTGATCGCGCTGACGCTGCTCGGCTGGGGGCTCGGCGGCCTGATCGGCGGCGTGCTCGCGGACTACATCGGCCGCAAGCGCATGATGATGTTCGCGATCCTCGCGTATTCGCTGACCACGGGCCTCTCGGCGTTCGCGTGGGACTGGCTCTCGTTCGCGATGCTGCGCTTCGTCGTCGGGCTCGCGATGGGCTCCGAGTGGGCGACCGGCACCGCGATGACCGCCGAAATCTGGCCCGACCAGCATCGCGGCAAGGGCGCGGGCCTCATGCAATGCGGGCTCGGCACGGGCTTCTTCGTCGCCTCGTTCGTGTGGCTCTTCATGAGCCACAGCGGCGAACACGCGTGGCGCTATATGTACCTGATCGGCGTGCTGCCGGGACTCGCGACGCTGTGGATGCGCTCGGGTATTCCGGAATCCGAACAATGGGAACGCGTCGATCGCGAACGCCGCGAGTCGCTCAGGCGCAAGCGCGCCGGCGAGCGGCTCGGCGAAGACCAGCAGGCGCTCGCGCGCTTCACGCTGCTCGACCTGTTCGCCTCGAAGGAGCTGCGCCGCCGCACCGTGATCGCGGTGCTGATGTCGCTGTCGACGACGCTCGGCTGGTGGGGCATCTCGACGTGGGTGCCGCCGTATATCGGCTCGGTCGCCGCGCATGCGGGCCTTTCCGCGCCGACGTGGGCGAGCTATGCGGGTATGGCGTACAACGTCGGCGCGATCGCCGGCTATATCGGCCTCGGCTTTCTCGCCGACGCTTTCGGCCGCCGCCGCATCACGTTCCTGTTCTTCGTGATGGCGTTCGTGCTGACGCCGGTGCTGTTCCTGTGGACGCACGAGATCGCCGTGCTGCTCGCGGTCGCGTGCGTCACGGGCTTCTTCAGTCTCGGGCAATATACGTGGCAGCCGACGTGGTTGCCCGAGCTGTACCCGACGCGCGTACGCGGTACCGCGATCGCGTTCTGCTTCAACGTACCGCGTTTTCTCGCGTGGACCGGGCCGCTCGTCGCCGGCACGCTGATCTCGCGCTTCGGCGGCTACGGCCACGCGGCGGTGACGGTCGGCTTCATTTACGTGATCGGCATCGTACTCGCGCCGTTTCTGCCCGAGACGCGCGGCCAACCTCTTCCTGAACAGGTGTGACTATCATGCAATTCATCCAGTCGAAAGACGTGCCGCCGCCCGGCGGCCACTACTCGCAGGCCGTGACCGCCAACGGTTTCACGTTCGTCTCGGGGATGCTGCCCGGCCCCGGCGTCGCCACCGACGGACCCGACAACTTCGAGCGCCAGGTGCGCGCGGTGCTCGCGCATTGCGAGAACGTGCTGAAGGCGGCCGGCAGCGACATGCGCGACGTCGTGCAGTGCATCGCCTATATCGTCGGCATCGACTATTGGCCCGAGTTCAACCGGATCTACGCCGACGTGTTCGGCGATCACAAGCCGGCGCGCGCGGTCGTGCCGGTGCCGGAACTGCATCACGGCTTTCTCGTCGAGGTGCAGATGGTGGCCGTGGCGCGGAACTGACGGCGCGTACGCGAGGAGCGAGGAGAGAGGCGATGGAGAGTATCGACGTCGAGGTGCTGCGGCATTGCGTCGACTGGCTCGGGCGCGGCCACCGCGTGGTGCTCGCGACGGTCACGCGCACGTGGGGTTCGAGCCCGCGGCCGGTCGGCGCGATGCTCGCGCTGCGCGACGACGGCGTCGTATGCGGTTCGGTGTCGGGCGGCTGCATCGAGGACGACCTGATCGACCGCATGCGCCGCGCGCCGCTCGTCACGCATTTGCCGGAGCGCGTGACCTATGGCGTATCCGCCGACGAAGCGCGGCGCTTTGGCCTGCCGTGCGGCGGCACGATGGAACTGGTGCTGGAGCCGCTTGATGCCGACGCGCAGGCCGACGCGCAGGCGCCGGCCGGCATCGGCACGCTGGCAGCGCGCATCGGCGGCGGCGAACGGGTGGCGCGCGAACTCGATCTGGCGAGCGGCCGCGCGCGGCTGCGGCCCGCGCGTGCCGACGAGCAGTTGCGTTGCGACGCGCATACGCTGACGACCGTGCATGGGCCGCGCTATCGGCTGCTGCTGATCGGCGCGGGCGATCTCGCGCGTTTTCTCGCGACGATCGCGGTGGGCCTCGGCTATCAGGTGACGGTCTGCGATCCGCGTGAAGAGTATGCGGACGACTGGGACGTGCCGAACGTGCGTCTCGTGCGCACGATGCCCGACGATACGGTGCTCGCGATGAAACTCGACGGCCACAGCGCGGTGGTTGCGCTGACACACGATCCGAAGCTCGACGATCTCGCGCTGATCGATGCGTTGCAGACCGAAGCGTTCTACGTCGCCGCGATCGGCTCGCGTTCGAATAGCGCGAAGCGGCGCGAGCGTCTCAAACTGTTCGACGTCAGCGAGGCGCAGCTCGCGCGCTTGCGCGGTCCCGCGGGACTGTCGATCGGCAGCCGCACGCCGCCGGAGATCGCGGTGTCGATCGCGGCCGAGTTGACCGCGGCGAGGAATGGTGTCGCCGCGCGGACGCCTGTCGAGCGCGAAAGGGAAACGCGGGCGTACGAGCCGGACGAAGCCGTGTGTCCGGCGCTGCTCGAACTCGAAGCGGCCGGTTGACTCACGCGCCGTTCGTCGTGCTTCAGGTCGCCGTACTTCAGGGTTTGCCCGAGTGCGTGAATGTCCACCACTCGCGGCGCAGCGCGTCGCGCAGAATCTTGCCGCGTGCGTTGCGCGGCAATTCGTTCACCAGATAAATCTGGCGCGGCTGTTTTTCGCGCGGCAGTTTGGCGCGGCACAGCGTGACCAGTTCCGCGATCTCGATCTTCATGCCCGGATGCGGCACCACGAAGCACACGGGCTCCTGTCCGTAGATCGGATCGGGCACGCCGACCGCCACCGCGTCCTGCACGGCGGGATGTTCGAGCAGCAGGTCCTCGATTTCCTGCGGCAGCACCTTCACGCCGCCGCGAATGATCAGATCGTCCATGCGGCCCGAGACGACCACGAAGCCTTGCGTGTCGATGCTCGCGACGTCGCGCGTGGCGAGCGGCGCGCCGCGGATCGGCTCGATCCGATGCGCGTCGTTCAACAGGCCGAGTGCGAGTTTCTCGCCCGCGACGACCACCTGGCCCGGCGTGCCGGGCGCGCACGGCGCACCGTTCGGGTCGACGACCGAGAAGCCGATATGCCCGACCGGATAGCCGACTGTGCCGAACTTGCGGCGCGTATAGCGGTTGCCGCACATCCATCCCGCTTCCGACGACCCGTACAGGTTCAGCACGCGAATCCCGTAGTGCGCCTCGAAGCGCGCCCATTGCACGGTCGACAGCGGCGCGGTGCTGCAGGTGATCGCGCGCAGCGACGCGAGCTTGCCGCCCTCGATGTCGACCGGCGCTTCGAGCAGCAGGTTCAGCACGGTCGGCACGCCGGCGCTGACGCTCACGCGATGCGTGGCGATCCACTGTGCGAAGCGGCTGCGCGAGAAGCTGCGCGCGACGCACAGCGTCGAGCCGAGTTGCAGGAACGGAATCAGGCTCAGGATCTGCGCGGAATACCAGTCGAACGAGCGGTATTCGAGCGTGCGGTCGTCGGCCGTGAGCGCAAGCAGGTCGATGGTATCGAGGCCGTTGTACCAGTAGCTCGCATGATCGTAGACGACGACCTTCGGCACGCCCGTGGTGCCGGATGTGCAGCACATCGCGGCGATTTCGTCGATGCCGCCGGGTTCGTCGGTGTCGGGTAGCGGCGTATCGTCGTCATGGTTCGATGCCGTGGCGAGGGGCGTGGTCACGAAGCGCAGTTGCGCTTGCGGGTCGTCCACATTCGTGTCCACATCTGCATCCGCATTCGCGGGCCACGCGCCAAAGCGCACGATGCGCGCGCCGCTCGTGGGCAGGACGGTTTCGTCCGCGTGCTCAGCGATCAGCACGAACGCGGGATCGATGCGATCGAACACGCGCTGTGCGCCGTGCGCGCCGAGGAACGCGACATCGAGCGGACAGACGATCGCGCGCAGCCGCCACAGCGCGAGCCACAGCAGCAGCTTCTCGATGCCCTCGCTGCCGGCCAGCACCACGCGCGCGCCGCGTGTGACGTTTGCGCGTTGCAACTGGCGCGCGAGCGCATCGACGTACTGCGCGAGTTCCGTGAAGTCGATCGACAGATTGCGCTCGACGTCGACGAGCGCCGTCTTGTGCGGCGTGCGTTGCCGGTGCGCGTCGAGCAGCGCGCCGACGCGCGCGAACGGCAACGCGACGGTCATGCGGTCTCGGTGCGCGCGGGGCGGGCCGCCACCGGTTCGGCGAGCGTCTCGAGCGCCCATTCGCGGAATAGCTCGACTTTCTTGAGCTTGGCCTTGTCGATTGGCGAGGCGATGAAATAGGCGGAATTCGATTGCACGCGCACGTCGAACGGCGCGACCAGCGCGCCGCTCGCGAGATCGGCATCGACGAGCGGCGAGCGGCCGATCGCGAGTCCGACGCCATTGACCGCCGCCGCGAGCGACGTCAGTTGCAGATGGAACACCGCTTCGCCCGCGAATTCGACGGGCTCGCGCACGGCCGCTTCGAGCCAGCTAGGCCAGTCGTCCTGGTACATCGAATAGAAGTAGGTGCGGATCTGCCGGAAGCGCGCAAGACCCTCGGCAATCGTATCGAATGGTCCGGCTTCCGCGAGCGCGCCCGGCGCGCACACGGGGAAAAACGTCTCGCCGTGCAGGCGGTCGGCGCGCACCGAGGCCCAGCGTCCCGAGCCGTAGCGGATCGCGACGTCGTAGCTGTTGCGCTTGAATTCGTCGAAGTTCGAGCTGGTCGCGAGGTGTACCGTGATGTCCGGATGCCGGCGCTGGAAGTCGGGCAGCTTCGGAATCAGGCACTTGATCGCGTAGGTCGGCAGGCTCGCGACCGTTAGCACTGCGCTCGGTTTTTTCTTGCGTGCGCGGTCGGTCGCCATCGACAGCAGATTGATCGCCTCGTGTACCGACTGCAGGTATTCGCGCGCCGCTGGTGTTAGCGAGAGCACGTTGCGACGGCGTACGAACAGTTTGATGTCGAGCCGCTCTTCGAGCGTCTTGATCTGATGGCTGATCGCGGTTTGCGTGAGTTCGAGTTCCTGCGCCGCGCGCGTGAAACTGAGGTGCCGCGATGCCGCTTCGAACGCGAGCAGGCTCTGCAGGGATGGGATGTACGGTCTCATGCGATGTCAGGCCGGATCACATTCGGAAGGTCGGATTATAGTCGGTTTGAGATTAACGTACGTAGCGGTGCGCACACAAGACGGAGCGCGAAGACGCAGCGCGCGCGCCGCGGCGAGGCTGCCTCGCGAGGGGGGATAATCGCGCACGGCAGAGCATGAAAGAAACTCATCCCCTCTATGAAAGAGGATCGTTTGCACGATGTGCATCGATGCTGCAATGTTGCGCCTACGATGCCGCGCTTGAGCCACTTTCACGCGGACGACCCCACAGAACCGGTATCAGCGAGATCAAGGAGACAACACCGTGAGTCAAACGGCGAAAGCCCATTCACTGGACCTGCGCGCATGGCTCGACGAGGCGCGCGCGCTCGGCGAATTGACGGAAGTATCGGGCGCGGACTGGAACCTCGAACTGGGCGCGATCAGCGAGCTGAACGTGAAGAAAGAGCGCCCGAGCGCGCTGCTTTTCGACGATATCCCAGGCTATCCCAAGGGTTTTCGCGTAGCGACCTGCACGACCGCGAGCCCGGCGCGCCTCGCGTCGATCCTGCGCCTCGCCGGCGGCGAATCGCACAAGGCGCTCGTGCAGACGCTGCGCGGCAAGCCCAAGCAATGGCAAAGCCAGGCCGAGGGGTACGACCCGGTCGTCGTGAACGACGGCGCGGTGTTCGAGAACGTGCAAAGCGGTGACGACGTCGACCTGTTTTCGTTTCCGTCGCCGCTGTGGCATGAAAAGGACGGCGGCCGCTATATCGGCACCGGCTGCATGGTCGTCACGAAAGACCTCGACTCCGACTGGATCAACGTCGGCACCTATCGTGTGATGATTCACGACCGCAATCACGTTGGCCTCGACATGATTCCGGGCAAGCACGGCGCGATTCAATACGACAAACATATGAAGGCCGGCAAGCCGTTTCCGGTCGCGATCGTGATCGGCTGCGATCCGCTCGGCTACCTCGTGTCGGGCATCGAAGTGCCGTTCGGCATGTGCGAGCTGAACTACATCGGCGCGATTCTCGGCAAGCCGGTCGAAGTCGTGAACGGCCAGTTGACCGGCCTGCCGTTCCCGAGCGCCTCGGAGATCGTGATCGAAGGCTATGCGCATCCGGGCGACGAGCGTATCGAAGGGCCGTTCGGCGAATTCCACGGCTATTACCCGGGCAAGGCGGAGACCGCGCCGGTCGTCACGATCGAGCGGATTTACTACCGCAACCAGCCGATCATCATGGGCAGCCCGCCGGCCAAACCGCCCAACGACTACTCGTACTCGAAGGCGGTGATGCGCTCGGCGCTGCTCGTCGACGCGTTGCAGGCCGCCGGCGTGCCCGACGTCGAAGGCGTGTGGGCGCACGAGATCGGCGGCGCGCGCATGTTCAACGTCGTGTCGATCCGCCAGCGCTATGCGGGCCATGCGCGCCAGGCCGGGCACATCCTGAACCAGTGCGGCGTCGGCGCGTATATGTCGCGCTACACGATCGTGGTCGACGAAGACATCGATCCGTCGAATCTGCAGGAAGTGATGTGGGCCGTCGCGACGCGCTCCGATCCGGACCTCGACATCGACATCATCAAGCGCGGCATGGGCTCGAAGAACGATCCGATGTCGATCGCGTATCCGTACAAGGCGCCGTTCAATTCGAAGGCGATCATCGACGCCTGCCGTCCGTACGACTTCATCAAGGAGTTTCCCGAAGTGGCCGAGGCGAGCAAGGAATTGCAGGAAAAGGTCCGCGAAAAATGGCGGCACGTGCTCGACTGAGCATGCGCGAGCCGCAATGAACGCGGCGCCGGGAGCCGGCGCCGCCACCACCCGTCATACCGGTTCTCCCATATCGCGCCCATGAGGCCGGCGAGAGAGCCTGTCGTCCGCAGTACAAGGAGATTTGCAATGGAACTGACCGGCGAACGCATTTTGCCGCTGCCGCGCGAGCGCGTCTGGGACGCATTGAACGACCCCGAGATACTGAAGGTATCGGTGCCCGGCTGCGAGTCGCTCGAACGCGTCGACGACACGCACTACAAGGTCGTGATGGCCGCTGCCGTCGGGCCCGTGAAGGCGCGCTTCAACGGCAAGCTGACGCTCACCGATCTGCGCGCGCCGGAAGCCTATTCGCTGAGCTTCGAGGGCTCGGGCGGCGCGGCCGGCTTCGGCAAGGGCACCGCGCAGGTCGAACTGGCGCCGGAAGGCAGCGGCACGAAGCTCGTGTATCGCGCGAATGCCCAGGTGGGCGGCCGGCTCGCGCAGGTCGGCGCGCGGCTGATCGACGGCGTCGCGAAGAAGATGGCCGAAGAGTTTTTCGGGCGCTTCACCGAAGCGCTCGCACCGGAGATGCCGGCCGAGGCCGTGGTTGACGGCAGTGCCGACACGGCAGACGCTGCAGCCGCCGGGGCAGCGCAAAGTACCACGCCGCATGCGGCCGCCACGGCCGCGGTGGCATCGAGCGCGCGCGCGGCGGGCGGCGGCAGCAGCAAGCTGTGGCTATGGGCAACACTCGGCGTGGTGGTGGCCGTGGCTCTCGTGTACGCCTTCCATTGATGCACTCTTCACCGGCGAGTCCACGATGCACGATCTGACTTCATCTGAGCACTCGCGCGGCAACCGGGCACGCCGCATCGTCGTCGGCATCAGCGGCGCGTCGGGGGCGATCTACGGTGTGCGGTTGCTCGCGATGCTGCGCGCGGCCAACGTCGAGTCGCACCTGGTGGCGAGCCGCTCGGCCCAGATCACGCTCGCCGACGAACTCGGCATGACGCTCGCCGACGTGAAGCAGCTCGCCGACGTGCATTACCCGAATGCCGACATCGGCGCGGCGATCGCGAGCGGTTCGTTTCGCGTCGACGGGATGGTCGTCGCGCCGTGCTCGATCAAGACGCTCTCGGAGATCGCGACCGGCTGCACGAGTTCGCTGCTGTCGCGCTCGGCCGACGTGATGCTGAAGGAGCGCCGCCGTCTCGTGCTGATGGTGCGCGAAACGCCGCTGCACGCGGGGCATATCCGCAGCATGGGCGCGGTCACCGAGGCGGGTGCGATCGTCTATCCGCCGGTGCCCGCGTTCTATGCGAAGCCGGCGTCGCTCGAGCAGATGGTCGATCAGACGCTCGGCCGCGTGCTCGACCTGTTCGACATCGATACCGAAGCGGTGCGCCGCTGGCAGGGTCTCGCCGATTCGTTCGCGGGCGCGCGTGGCGCCGAGGCCGACTGAGCGGCGGTAGCACGGATGGCACAAACGACGACATAAGCGACGGTACAAGCGACGGATTCGGTCCGCCACTCAACCGGGACAGCAGAACAACGATTACTGGAGACACAGATGCGGGACAGCAGAGTCTTAAATGCGCAGGCGGGCTCGCAGCCCACGCCGCGCGACAACATGGCCGGCAGCGCGGAGGCGGCCGCCGCCTCCGGCCAGCAGGCGGCCGAACTGCTCGCGCGCATCGAAAGCGTGCCGTTTTCGCGCTGGCATACGAAGGCGCGCGTCGTGATCGGCAGTTCGACGTTCTTCGATGCGTTCGACGCGCTCTCGCTCGCGTTCGTGCTGCCGGTGCTGGTCGGCCTGTGGCAGATCAAGCCGCTGCAGATCGGCTTTCTGATCGGCGCGAGCTATATCGGCCAGTTCATCGGCGCGCTCGTGTTCGGCTGGTACGCCGAGCGCTCGGGCCGGATTCGCAGCGCGACGGTTTCGATCGCGATCATGTCGGTGATGAGCCTCGGCTGCGCGCTGTCCGGCAACATTCCGATGCTGCTCGCGTGCCGCTTCATCCAGGGCATCGGCGTCGGCGGACAGATGCCGGTCGCGGCGACGTACATCAGCGAACTGTCGAATGCGCACGGTCGCGGCAAATATTTTCTGCTCTACGAAATGCTTTTCCCGGTCGGCCTGATGGCGGCGGGGCAGCTCGGCGCCTGGCTCGTGCCGGCGGTCGGCTGGAAGGTGATGTTCTGGATCGGCGCGGTGCCGGGCCTGATGATCGCGTTCTTCGTGTCGCGGCTGCCGGAGTCGCCGCGCTGGCTGATCGGCAAGGGACGCTACGCGGAAGCCGAAGTGGTCGTGCGCAGCATGGAAGCGAGCACGCCGCGCCGCATCCTGGCGGCGGGCGGCCCGAAGGTGAGCGCAGCGAAGCTCGCGCCGACGGGCAAGAAGGCCGGCTGGCGCGAACTGCTTTCGCCGTTCTATCGCGGCCGCACGCTGATCGTGTGGGTGCTGTGGGCGACGGCGTTCTTCATTGCGAACAGCCTGAACAACTGGCTGCCGACACTGTATCGCACCGTCTATCAGTTGCCGTTGCAATCGGCCTTGCGCGCGGCGTCGATGACCAACATCGCCCAGGTCGTGCTGCTGCTCGTGTGCGCCTATTCGATCGACCGCATCGGCCGCCGCAACTGGACGCTCGCGGCGTTCTGCGCGGGCGGCGCGCTGTCGGTCGCGCTGGGCCTGTTCGCCGCCCACAGCGTGTGGGGCGTGATGGTGATGGGCACGCTCACTTACGGGCTGATCGGCTCGATCAACGCGGTGCTCTATCTGTACACGCCCGAGGTCTATCCGACGCGGATGCGCGCGACCGGCACCGGCCTCGCGACGTCGTGGCTGCGGCTCGCGTCGGCGGTGGGCCCGACGCTCGTCGGTCTGCTCGTGCACACCGAGGGCACCGGTTCGGTGTTCCTGATGTTCGCGGCAGTCAGCGCGGTCGGCGCCCTGGCCGCGACGGGCATGATCGAAACGCGCGAGCGCAGCCTCGAAGAGATCGCGCCCTGATCCGAGTGCGTATCCGCACTGAGTGAGCTTGTATCTGAGCTGTACCTGAGCCGTACCGGCGCCGCCCTGTCGCGCGGCGCCAGCCATACCCCTACCCCGAAAAAAAGAATCTGCCCGCCCCGTTGCCGCAACGGGGCGCGGCAGCGCGCGCTCGCGCGCAACCCCGGCGGCGATGCCACGACATCGTCCGCCGATGCACAACAACGATCTGGAGACTCTCGCGATGACAAGGAAGAACGGCAGCCGGTTGGCGAAGTACGCGCGCATGGCGCTCGGCATGGGTTTATTGACGGGGGGCGCGGCGTACGCGCAATCGTCGGTGCAGTTGTACGGGATCGTCGGCACGTATGTCGGCAGCGTCAAGCACAGCAGCGGGCCGGCGGCCGCGGTCACGCTGGGCGGCGGCGGCCTGACGACGTCGTTCTGGGGGCTGCGCGGCTCCGAGGATATCGGCGGCGGCAACTCGGTGGAGTTCGCACTCGAAAGCTTCTTCCAGCCGAACACGGGCGCGATGGGCCGCACGCCGGCCGATCCTTTCCTGTCCCGCAACGCGTACGTCGGCGTGTCGACGCACTACGGCAAATTGTGGCTGGGCCGGCAGACGAACCCGACCTACATCAACATGCAGTTGCTGAACCCGTTCGGCGCGTCGGTGGTGTTCTCGCCGATCGTTCTGCAAACCTTCGTGGCGACGTTCAACAACACGGTGATCGGCGACACCGTCTGGGACAATGCCGCGCAATACCAGACGCCGAATCTGGCCGGGCTCACCGCCTCGGCAATTTATGGGTTCGGCGGCGTCGCGGGCGCGAACGGCATCGCCAATCTCGGCTTGCACGCGAAGTACGTGAACGGGCCGTTCCTCGCGGCGGTGTCGTTGCAGCGCGTGCGCACGCCGGTTACCGCGCCGGTGTCCGAGCAGGACATGTGGATGGGCGGCATGACGTACAACTTCAACATCGCGAAAGTCTATGCGCTGGCCGAGGGGGCGCAGACCTACGGCAAGCCGGCGAGCGCGCACACGTACATGCTGGGTCTGTCGGCGCCGATCGGCGTGGGCTCGGTGCTCGCCGAGTGGGCGCGCACGACGCGCAGCGCGCCGCTCAACGTGCGCACGATGCGTAACACGGGCTCGATCGCCTACGATTACCCGCTGTCGAAACGCACCGACGTGTATCTCGTGGGCATGTACGACAAGACGAGCGGCTACGGTTCGGCGACGACGACGGCATTGGGTCTGCGGCACGCATTCTGAGCGTGCCGTCGTGCCGATTCAGGGACTTCGAACTCACGGAGCAAATATGGCAATCGATCAGACCGTCGTGTCATCTTTCACGCCTACGGGCAAGGTGCGCGCGTCGATCAATCTCGGCAATCCGATACTCGCGAACCAGGACCCGGTGTCCGGCGAACCGGTGGGTGTCTCGGTCGATCTGGCGCGTGCGTTTGCGACGCGCCTGAACGTCGAACTGGAACTGGTGGTATTCGATGCGGCGGGCAAGTCGGTGCAGGCGGTCAGCGACGAGCAGGCCGACTTCGGTTTCTTCGCGATCGATCCCCTGCGTGGCGAGAAAATCGCGTTTACCGCGCCGTATGTGCTGATCGAAGGCTATTACCTCGTGCGCGACGATTCGCCGATTCGCTCGAACGAAGAGGTCGATCGTGCGCATAACCGGGTGGTGGTCGGCAAGGGGAGTGCGTACGATCTGTTTCTGACGCGCGCGTTGAAGGACGCGCGGATCGTGCGCGCGCCGACTTCGCCGACTGTGGTGCAGACGTTCGTCGAAGAGCAGGCGGAAGTGGCGGCGGGCGTGAAGCAGCAACTCGAAGCGGACGCGCGGCAAGTTGGCGGATTGCGGTTGCTCGGCGAGCGCTTCATGGTGATTCAGCAGGCGATGGGTGTGCCGAAGAGTCGCGGCGAGGGCGCGGCCCAGGCGTTGCGGGCGTTCGTCGAGGAGATGAAGGCGTCGGGTTTTGTCGCCGAAGCGCTGGCGCGGCATCGGATCGGTGGGGCGTCGGTGGCGCCGTTGGTGGGGTGATTGGAGAGGCACCTGCCGTTGCTGAGGTTGGCGGCGGCAGGGGCATCAATTGCTGTGTATTGGTGGTTTTTTATCGTCTCATGCGGGAGTGCCGCCAAAGTCTCATCAGGATCGAGTACGCCATGATGGTAACGATCAGGTCGATGAGCATCATGGAGAGGATATAGAACAGTTCGTAGTCGGCAACGCCGAATGCTTCTGAGATCACGATTAAATAGTGTTGCTGCTGCAATGTCATTGGCATCGGGTAGGTGTGGACGTACCGGATTGCCAAGAAATATAAGGTACAGAACAGCAGTACTTTGGTGGTTTTACGGACAAGTTTTGCCATTTGCAATTGTCTTGTTCCAGCCATGTAGTGCGCTGGCTGTGAATCAGCGCGCTACATGGCGGAGATTTTTTATTTCTTCTTGCGGTAGTGCAGCCAAAGTCTCAGCAGGATCGAGTACACCATGATGGTAACGATCAGATCGATGAGCATCATGGCGAGGATATAGAACAGTTCGGTATCGGCAACTCCGAATGCGTCCGAGATCACGATCAGTTCTTGTTGCTGCTGCAACGTCATTGGAATCGGATAAGTGTGGACGTAGCGGATCGCTAAGAAATACAGTCCACAGAACAGCAGCACCTTGGCGACTTTACGGGCAAGTGTTGCCATTTGTAATGACCTCGATCCAACCATATGCATGTATGTCTGAGTTGCCAACCCGGATAGTTCCAGTTCGCAGCAGCGCTTGTCGAAGATTGTGGAAGTCCACGCGGCTTTGCAGTGTGATGCATCCGTACGAATGCCCACCTCCTCCGGCCGGATGTAGCCTGAAATTGCCGCGTCTCACACCGTTCACCCACGTCCAGTCATCAATCAAATTATCGTTCCTGTACAGCGCGAACCAATCAGTATGGCGAGTTGGAGCACCGAGAGCAGCGTTCCATTTGTCTTTGAAATAGGCCTCCGCTTTTGAACCGAAGCCGCCACTAGGCCGATCGATGATCCAATATTTCCCGGAGGGCAAAGGTCCATTATTTGCTATAGCAGTGCATCCCCCTCGGTTGCGGTAAATACCATCGCCCGAGAACGCTGGAAACGACCCGATACCCTTCATGTCCAGATGCAAAACCGGCTTGTTATCAACAACGAATTTTCCCTGTAACGGCATAGATTCCTCGAAAGTGACGATCGCTCTATCAGAGAAGGCGAGCCTTGTCTGAAGGAAGCGTTCGCTACGCTGCCACAGTGATGCAGGGTCGTGAAGGGACGCAAGTCAAGGAAAGATACGAATTAACAATAATTAAAGAATACGTAGCAAATATCAAAACGTTCCCATACGTATCTTGAAATTGGCCGGAGCGTTGCTTCACTGTTTTCCTGGATCAGTTAGAAAGCCGAAGGGGAGTCGACTGTCTCCGCTTTCAGAGTTGTCTGATTCCAATGGGCATCTTTTTTCGAATCATAGCTTCCAGCGTGTGTCCTCATGTGATGTGGTACATGTATGACGCATGCAAGGCGATACAGTCTGGACGATCTCTTGACTATTGGCGGCGGTTACTCTCAGTGCAGACTGGGGTGTTATGGCAGATACAGTTGAATTTGATATCAGAGAAAATATTGCGAAATAGCATGCGAAAACGCAATTACATCGCGCTCGTCATGGGTCTTGCCCTATTGATTGGATCGATATCGGAAATCAGATCGAATCTGGATTTCATTCGAACATCGACTACAACCCAAGGCAAGGTTATCCGACTGAACCACGGCGAACGACATCCCGAGATCGCCTTTGTGACACAGAGCGGCAAGCAAATTACATTTCCCGCAAGTTTTATTTCCGCGGATGTCGGCGATTCCGTTGCGGTTCGCTACGACCCGGCTCTGCCACGAGAAACGGCACAAATTGACCGATTCGCCGGCATCTGGTTCGGGGCGATCATGTTGAGTACCCTCGCGGTTGTATTTCTGTATGCAGGCTGGACAGGGCAGGAATTCAGGGGGCGCTATGGGTAACCCTGCTAATATCCACCCGGCAAAAAAACCGTCCTCTTTCATGCTCCCGCTCAAATACCTGACCGGCTACCCCGCGCCTCTACAGGAGAAGGTCAGAACCCTGATCGCCGCCGATCAGCTCGGCGCCTACCTCGCGCGGAAATATCCGAACACGCACGACGTGCAGACCGATCGCGCGCTCTACGCGTATTGCGCCGAACTGAAACGCGAACATCTGCGCAGCGCCGAGCAGATCGACAAGGTCACCTACGACAGCAAGCTCGACATCGTACGGCACGCATTGGGTCTGCACACGAGCATTTCGCGCGTGCAGGGCGGCAAGCTGAAGGCGAAGAAGGAAATCCGCATCGCGTCGCTATTCAAATCGACGGCGCCGGAATTTCTGAAGATGATCGTCGTGCACGAACTCGCTCATCTGAAGGAGAGCGATCACAACAAGGCGTTTTATCGTCTGTGCGAGTTCATGCAACCGGGCTACCAGCAGATCGAATTCGACCTGCGGCTTTATCTGACCCATCGCGATCTGACGAAGAAGACAGCTTGACGCGCGCGCTTTGTGCACATGTCGTGCACGCGTGGCACGCATAACGAGTCCGCAGGCCACACGCCCCAAACATCGAGCGGCACACCTCAAGCCGCCACCTCAACCACCGAAGCCGTCAGCAATACCGGAATCGACTTCGAAGTCGGCGTGCCCGCGCCATCCGCCACGGAAGAAAGCGGCACGAGCGGATTCGTCTCCGGATAGTACGCACCGAGGCAGCCGCGCGGAATGTCGTATTCGACGAGCAGGAAGCCATCCACGCGACGCTCGATGCCATCGGCCCATACGCTCGTGATATCGACGCGCTGGCCGGCCGCGAACCCGAGCATCGCGATATCGGCCGGATTGGCGAACAGCACACGCCGCTGTCCGTACACGCCGCGATAGCGATCGTCGAGACCGTAAATCGTCGTGTTGTACTGATCGTGCGAGCGCGTGGTCATCAGCGTCATGAGCCGTTCGCCATGTTGCTTGCGCGCCAGATGAATCGGCGTATCGAGCGCGATCGCGTGAACGAGGAATTGTGCCTTGCCGCTCGGTGTTTTCCAGATGCGCTCGCGCGACGCCACGCCGAGATGGAAGCCGCCGGGCTTCTTCAGGCGCTCGTTGTAATCGGCGAAACCGTCGATCACCTGCGCGATGCCGTCGCGAATCAGCGCGTAGTCGGCCGCGTGCGCGAGCCAGTCCACCTTGGCGCTGCCCAGGGTCGCATGCGCCATGCGCGCGACGATCGCCACTTCGGAGAGCAGATTATCCGAGGCCGGTTGATTCATGCCATACGAGATGTGCACCATGCTCATCGAATCCTCGACGCTCACGCCCTGCGGCACGCCGTTCTGCAGATCGATCTCGGTGCGCCCGAGCGTCGGCAGAATCAGCGCATCGCGGCCATGCACGAGGTGGCTGCGGTTCAGCTTGGTCGTGACGTGCACGGTCAGATCGCAGGCGCGCATCGCCTCCCACGTGCGCGGTGTGTCGGGTGTCGCGATCGAGAAATTACCGCCCAGGCCGATGAACACTTTCACCTGGCCGTCGAGCATCGCCTGAATCGTGTTGACGACGTCGAGCCCATGCTCGCGCGGCGGTTCGAAATCGTAGACCGCGCCGAGCTTGTCGAGAAACGCGTCGGTTGGCTTTTCCTCGATGCCGACCGTGCGGTCGCCCTGCACGTTCGAGTGGCCGCGCACCGGGCACAGCCCCGCGCCGCGCCGGCCGATATTTCCGCGCATCATCATCAGGTTCGACAGCATCTGCACCGTCGCGACCGAGTTCTTGTGCTGCGTGAGGCCCATGCCCCACGTCGAGATCACCGCGCGGCCACGCGCGTAGATGTCGGCGAGCTTCAATACATCTTCGAACGGCACGCCCGCTTCGGCGACGATCGTGTCCCAGCGCTCGGCGCGCAGATCGTCGGCGAACGCTTCGAAGCCGACCGTGTGTTCGGCGATAAAGCCGACGTCGAGCACGCGTTCGAGGCCCGAGGCCAGCGCTTCGTCGTCGAGTTCGATGATGCGTTTGGCGACGCCCTTGATCAGCGCGAAGTCGCCGCCGACCTTCGGGCGGATGAACACCGAACTGATCTTCGTGCTGCCGAGCGTGAGCATTTCGACCGGATGCTGCGGGCTCGCGAAGCGTTCGAGCCCGCGCTCCTTGAGCGGATTGATCGACACGATCGTCGCGCCGCGCTTCGCGCATTCGCGCAGTTCGCCGAGCATGCGCGGATGGTTGGTGGCCGGATTCTGGCCGAAGATCAGCAGCGTATCGGCGTGCTCGAAGTCGTCGAGCGTGACCGTGCCCTTGCCGATGCCGACCGTATGCGGCAGGCCACGGCTCGTCGCTTCGTGGCACATGTTCGAGCAGTCGGGGAAATTGTTGGTGCCGTACATGCGCACGAACAGCTGATACAGGAACGCGGCTTCGTTGCTCGCGCGGCCCGAGGTATAGAACGCAGCGCGATCGGGATCGCCGAGCTGCTGCAGATGCCGCGCGATCAGCTCGAACGCTGCGTCCCAGCCGATCGGCACGTAGCGATCGGAGCGCGCGTCGTAGACGAGCGGATCGGTCAGACGGCCGTGTTGTTCGAGTTCGAAGTCCGATTGCGCCATCAGTTCGGCGACGCTGTGCTGCGCGAAGAACGCGGGCGTCACGCGCTTGCCGGTCGCTTCGGCGGCCACGGCCTTTACGCCGTTCTCGCAGAACTCGAAGGTCGAGGCATGCTCGCGATCGGGCCAGGCGCAGCCCGGGCAGTCGAAGCCGTCGGGCTGGTTCTGCTTGAGCAGCGTGCGGTAGTTGCCGCCCGCCACTTTTTCCTTGAGCAGATTGAGCGCGACGTATTTGAGCGCGCCCCAGCCGGCGGCGGGGTGCTTGTAGGGCTCGATGCGTGGTTCGATGCTGGCTTCGTTCTTCTTCATGACGGGGCGATGGAGCAGGCTTGGGGGCTTTTCGGGCCGATAGTCGCAAGCGTACTGTGTTCCCCCTGAAGGCGGCGGATACAGAAAATCGGAAAGAATAGGAGTACAGTTGCGCAAGCCTGATCGCGGTGCGCGTGCCGGCGTTTTCCAGGCCCTGTGAGCCTCGCAAGCCCCGCGACTCCTTCGCCCCCTTCGACTCCACCGTAACCCCCTTGAAGCTCTACGAAAAACTCGCCGACGAAATCACCGAAGCCGTGCGCCGCGGCGTGTTCGCGGCCGGCGAGCGGATTGCCTCGGTGCGCCAGGCGAGCCAGCAGCACGGCGTCAGCATCAAGACCGTGCTGCACGCGTATGCGTTGCTGGAGAGCCGCGGCATCGTCGAGACGCGGCCGCAGTCCGGCTATTTCGTGCGCGACGCGGCGGCGAAGGCGCTCGCGGTGGCGCCGGCTGCGTCGTCCACCGCGGCGCGCGAGGGCCGCAAGTCCGCCGCGCCCGCGCCGGTGCCCGCCACGGTGGACGTGAGCCGCCTCGTGCTGTCGACGCTGCGCAGCATCCGCGCGCACGACGCCGTGCCGTTCGGCTCGCCGTATCCGGACCCGTCGCTGTTTCCGTGGCGGCGCATCAACCAGTACGCGAACGCGATCGCGCGGCGTCACGCGAGCTGGAACCTGATCGACGACTTGCCGCCGGGCAATCCCGAGCTGATCCGGCAAATCGCGCGGCGCTACGCGGAAAACGGCCTGCCGGTCGATCCGGGCGAGATCGTCATCACGCTCGGCGCGACCGAGGCGATCAACCTGAGCCTGCAGGCGGTTGCCAAACCGGGCGACACGGTCGCGGTCGAATCGCCGACCTACTACGCGATGCTGCATGCGATCGAGCGCCTCGGCATGCGCGCGCTCGAAATCGCCACGCATCCGCTCGACGGCATCGACCTCGACGCGCTTGCCAAGGCGATCGGGCGGCAGAAGATCGCCGCCTGCATGGTGATGCCGAACTTCCAGAATCCGCTCGGCTTTTGCATGTCCGACGAGCGCAAGCGGCAACTGGTCGAACTGCTGGCCGCGCACGAGATTCCCGCGATCGAGAACGACGTCTACCAGGAACTGTATTTCGGCGACACGCGGCCTTCCACGCTGAAGACCTTCGACACAAGAGGGCTCGTGCTGCACTGCGCGTCGTTTTCGAAGAGCCTGACCGCGTCGTACCGGATCGGCTGGGCGCTGCCGGGGCGTTATCGCGCGCAGGTCGAGAAGCTCAAGTTCCTGAACACGCTGACGACGCCGTCGGTGCCGCAGGTCGCGGTCGCCGATTATCTGCGTCACGACGGCTACGACCGGCATCTGCGGCACGTGCGCAAGGTGTACCGGCAGCAGGCGCGCATCATGACGGCGCTCGTGCTGCGCTTCTTTCCGGCTGGCACGCGCGTGTCGGCGCCACAGGGCGGCTACGTGCTGTGGGTCGAACTGCCGGGCCGGATCGATTCGATGCGGCTCTATCAGGCCGCGCTCGCGCGCGGCATCACGGTGGGGCCCGGGATGATGTTTTCGACGCGCAACGATTTTCGCCACTTCATCCGGCTCAACTACAGCTACCCGTGGACCGCGCAGGCCGAGGCGGCGTTGAAGACGCTGGGGGAACTGGTGGCGGGGATGAGCTGAGCGCGCGCGGCAGGATCGCGAGCGTGGCGAACGACCGGCCCGCGAATCGGGCGACCCAGGAACGACTTACGAACGACCCACGAAGGAGACACGCATGGATGATGACGATATCGACCCGCAGCTCGCCGCGATACTCGCGCAGCTATGGCGCGCGCACCGGGAAACGCCGGGGCGCGCGTGGTCGCTCGCGAAGCTGTCGAAGCAGGCCGACGTACCGATGAGCAGTTTGCGGCGCCACCTGACCGCGCTGTCGGGCGGCGGTCTCGTCGATACCGCGTTCAACGAGGACGGCACGGGCACAGTGTGTCTGAGCGAGTCGGGCGAGGGCTTGTGCGCGCAGTTGTTCGGCGACGCAGAGGGTGAGGGCGGCGATGCCGACAGCAGGGATGCGGACGACGGCGGTGCCGCCGCCGAGGACGACGCGCCTCGGCCGCCGAGCCTGCATTGATATGTTTCACGGTTTGGTGCGACCCAGTGTGACCTGGTACGACGCAGTGCGATCCAGTATGACCTGATGCGACCCGGCGCGTCCCCGCGCGTCGGATCAAAGCCCACTCAAAGCTGACTCATCCCGCCATCGACGATGATCTCGCTGCCGACGATGAACGCCGACTCCGGCGCGGCCAGATGCAGCACGGTCGCGGCGATTTCCTCGGGCATGCCGAAGCGGCCGAGCGGCACCTGGCCGACGATCTGCGCGGCGGTGGCCTCGAGCGCGGCCGCGTCGAGGCCAAGCTTGCCGTAGAGCGGCGTGCGCACCGGCCCAGGGCTCACCACGTTCACACGTACGCCGCGCGGCAGCAACTCCGCCGATAGCGTCTTCGCGAGCGAAATCAGCGCGGCCTTGCTCGCCGCATACACGGACGAGCCCGGCATGCCGATATGCGCGTTGATCGAACCGTTGATGACGATCGACGCACCCCGGTTCAGCAGCGGCAGCAGCGCCTGGATCTGGAAGTACGCGCCCTTGACGTTGGTGTCGAAGCTCGCGTCCCACAGCGCTTCGTCGACGTCCGCGAACGGCGCGAATTTCGCGCTGCCCGCGTTGATGAAGACGGCGTCGAGCCGCACGCCTTGCGCGTCGACTGCGGCGGCCAGTTCGCGCGCCGCCGCGAGCGAGCCCGCGTCGTTGCGGATCGCGATCGCCCGTTCGCCGAGCGCGTTTTTGGCGGTGTCGAGCGCGGCGGCGTCGCGGCCGGTGATGACGACGCGAGCGCCTTCGCGGGCGAACGCTTGCGAGGCCGCGAAGCCGATGCCGCTGCTGCCGCCGGTGACGAGAATCGAGGTGTTCTGGAAGCGGGTCATTTCATTTCTCCGAAACAGTGTGAGGGGTTGGTAGGAGTGATAATGCGCGTCGCGGACGCGCTTGCCGTACCACTTCCTCGATGCACTCGTTCGAAGATATCGAACATGTTGTGGAGCGCGGGCCGGGTGCGATTGGGAAGGCGATTCGGAAGGCGATCCGGATGCGATTCGGGGTACAGGCCGGGAGCGGTTCCGGAACGATCCGGGAGCAGGTCGGGCGAAATCGAGGGGCCGCTGCAGGGCCACTTCAGGGTTGATTCAGGCCCATTTCAGGTCCGCTTCCATGCCGCGATAGCCATTTGCCGCCGCCGTCGTCGGAAAACGCCTGGCGACGGGTGACTTGCCTGGGTGCTTTCCAGTACAGTTGGCCCACGGTGCCGTCGAGCGTCGATTGCGCGGCGGCCTCGCGGATCGATGCGCCGCGTGCCGCCTCGCGAGGCGTGCGGGCGAAGCGTTGCCGTCGGGACCGGGCGCCGCGCCATTGTCATACGACGGGTGCAACGTCTATATATAAGTAGGGGCATATAGGGCGGCTGGCGGGAAGCGGCCGTCCAGACTGGGGGAAGGAACAGGAATGACACAACGATTCGTTCTGGGCCTGTCGGTCGCGGCGGGCCTGCTGGCGTTGCCGGTCGTGGCGAGCGCGCAGTCGCAGGCCTACACGACGAGCCGGGTCAACGTGCACGCCGGCCCTGCGGCCGATTATCCGATCGTCACGCAATTGCCGGCCGGCGTTCCGCTTACGGTCATGGGCTGCCTCGGCAACTTCCACTGGTGCGATGTCGCCGCGCCGAATCTGCGCGGCTGGGTCTTTGCAGCGCGGCTCAGTGTGCCGTATCAGGGCGGCAATGTGCCGTTGGTGAACTACGGCACCGTGATCGGTCTGCCGATTGTGGGCTTTGCGATCGCCGATTACTGGGGCAACTATTACCGCAGCCGGCCCTGGTACAGCCAGCAGTCGCGCTGGGCTCACCATCCGCCGCCGACAGTGCGGCGGCCGCCGTGGCATGCTGGACCAGGCGGCCCGCCACCGGGCAATGCAGGCGGACGACCACCGGGTGGACCGCCACCGGGCAATGCAGGCGGACGACCGCCGGGTGGCTCGCCACCGGGCAACGCAGGCGGCCGTCCACCCGGCGGCCCACCACCGGGTAATGCAGGCGGACGACCACCAGGCGGCCCGCCACCAGGCAATGCAGGCGGACGACCACCCGGCGGTCCGCCACCGGGTAACGCAGGCAGCCGTCCACCCGGCGGCCCACAGGGCAGCGGCGGTGGCCGACCTTCGGGCGGCGGCGGTCCACAAGGCCCCCAAGGCGGGGGCGGCAACCGCCCACCCGGCAGGCAGCAAGGCGGTGGCGGAGGCGGCAACAACTGAACCGGCCCGCGCACCGCGGCGAAGACACCGGGCGCGCCGGATAGGCGAGGCTTCCGGCATTCCCCGCCCGGCCTCGCGCATAGGCGACGCATTGCAGATATTTCGCACCGGTCTCTCGTAAACCCTGGTGCGCGGCGGACACTTATTTGCCGATGTTGGGTTGGGGGGCGCAACCATGATTTGCGAAGCGACATCACGTGGCACGACGGCAGCCTCTCCAGAGGGCTCCCGCTACCGGGCCGAGCGAGCCGAGGAACTGCTCGCCTCGGAGCGCAGCGTATTGCGGCTCATCACGTGCAACACGCCGTTGCCGGAACTGCTCGACGAGGTATGTCGCCGCGCCGAGGCGCTGCTCGGCGAAGGCGCGTCCTGCTCGATCCTGCTGCTCGACGCCGACGGCGTGCACATGCGCGTCGGCGGCGCACCGTCGCTGCCGCCCGCGTACAGCGCGGCGGTCAACGGCATTGCGATCGGCCCGCGGGTCGGTTCGTGCGGCACCGCGATGTACGGCCGGCGTCTCGTCGTCGTCGACGACATCGAAACCGATCCGCTCTGGGAAGGCTTCCGCCATCTCGCCCGGCCGTACGGTCTGCGCGCGTGCTGGTCCGTGCCGTTCGAAAACGACGCCGGCGTCGTGCTCGGCGCGTTCGCGGTCTATTACCGCACGAGGCGGCGTCCCACTCCCGAAGAAGAGGCGATGCTGCACGATATCGGCGGCAGCGTCGGCCTCGCGGTCCATCAGGACGCGATGGCGCAGCGTCTCGCGCGCAGCGAGGAGCGGCACCGGCTCGTCGTCGATCATCTGAGCGAGGGCATCGTCGTGCAGTCGCGCGCGGGCATCGTGCTCGCCTGCAATCCGAGCGCGCAGCGCATGCTGCGCGCGACGCCGCAGATCGTCGGTTGCCGCATCGATACCGTGATGACGCGCTCGTTCAACGAGGACGGCTCGCTCATCCACGAAACGCAGCGGCCGGTTACGCAGGTCTTCGCGACCGGCAAGCCGCTGCTCGGCGTGACGATCGGCGTCGAGCTGATCGGCGGCGAGGTCGTGTGGATCACCGAGAACGTCGTGCCGATCATGCGGCCCGGCGAGAGCGAGCCGGATTCGGTGCTGATCTCGTTTACCGACATCGGCCCGGTGCGCGAGGCGCAGCGCCAGCTCAAGTTTCTCGCCACGCGCGACTCGCTCACGGGCCTCTACAACCGCGCCTATCTGACCGAGCGGATGCGCGACCTGTTCGAACCGCAGGGCCACGGCAACGGCGGCGACGGCACGTTCGAGCCCGCGGGCGTCGCGGTGCTGTTCGTCGATCTCGACAGCTTCAAGAAGGTCAACGACACCGCCGGCCACGAAGCTGGCGACGCGCTGCTGTGCAGCGTTGCCGAGCGGCTGTCGGCCTGCGTTGGACGCGGCGACACGCTCGCGCGCGTCGGCGGCGACGAATTCGTGATCGTCGTCAGCGCGTATGGCGACACGAGCGAGCTGATCGCCCTCGCGCACCGGATTCTCGACATGATCGCGGTGCCGTTCGCGGTGGCCGGCAACGAGTACTACCTCGGTGCGTCGATCGGCATCAGTCTCTTTCCCGAGGACGGCCAGGACGTCGCGACGCTGATGCGCAACGCCGACTCGGCGATGTATCACGCGAAGCAGCGCGGCCGTAACAACTTCCAGTTCTTCACCGCCGAGCTGAACCGGCATCTGCAGCGGCGCTTCACGATCGAGCAGTCGCTGCGCCGCGCGCTCGCCGCCGACGAGCTGAGCCTCGTGTACCAGCCGATCGTCGATAGCCAGGACGGCCGCACGATCGGCGCCGAGGCGCTTTTGCGCTGGTACAACGGCGAGCTCGGCAACGTGTCGCCGGGCGAGTTCATTCCGGTCGCGGAGGACGCGGGGCTGATCGGCGAGATCGGCGACTGGGTGCTCCAGCGGGCCTGCGAGCAGGTCGCGCAATGGCGGCGCACGCTCGCGCCGCATCTGATCGTCGCGGTGAACCTGTCGCCGCGGCAATTCAACGACGGTCTGCTCGAGCGCATCGAGCGCTGTCTCGCGCAGTCGGGGCTCGAGCCCACCGCGCTCGAACTCGAGATCACCGAGCGGCTGCTGATGAGCGACAGCGACACCGTGCTGCCGATGCTGAGCGCGCTGAGCACGATGGGCGTGCGCATTTCGGTCGACGATTTCGGTACCGGCTATTCGTCGCTGTCCTATCTGAAGCGCTTTCCGCTGCATAACCTGAAGATCGACCGCTCGTTCGTCGCGGGGCTGCCCGACCATCGCGACTCGATCGCGATCACGCAGGCCGTCGTGGCGATGGCGCACTCGCTCGGCATGAACGTGACGGCGGAAGGCGTCGAGACCGCCGAGCAGGCGGCGTTTCTGCGCGCGATCGATTGCGACAAGCAGCAGGGCTATCTGTATAGCCGGCCGGTCGGCGCGAGCGCATACGCGCGCGGCCTGGGCGATGCGCAGACGAGCGGCATGGCGAAGGCGTACTGAGGTGTCCTGACGCGGCCTTCAGCGTCCTGACGTGCCGCGGGCGCTTCTGCCGCCGGGCCCGGCACATGGGCGGCGGATGCTTCGGCTTTGCCGTGCGCGATTGTTCTGATTGACGAACAAGTGACTTCGTGTTGCCGGTATTTATCGACGGCGGCGCGCTCCCTAGAATGCTTCCATCGAAACGTAATCAGGCGTGGTGCCGAAGCGGCGCCGCGCGATGGGGGTCGTCATGTCGGAGTTGATCAGAAACCAGCTTTACCGGCCATCGGTCGTGCTGCCGATGGTCGCGCTCATGCAGGTGATGGTGTCGCAGGACTTCAATCTCGGCCAGGTGGGCTGGGTGTTCGCGGCACGCGGAGCACAGGCCGCGCTGCAACGTTCGCGCGCGCTGCTTTGCGCGGTACATTGCCACGCATGACGGGCGCGGCTCGAATAGGCTTCGAGCCTGCGCGGTAGTTCATGCAGCAGTCCATGCAGTGTTCATGTAGTCATCCCGATTAATCCTCGCGGTGGGCGGATGGTGGTCCGCAAGGCAGCGCTCGCCGGGCGGCATGGTTCAAGGCGTAAGATGCTACGGACCTGCACCCAGCCCCGGGAGACGTGCCATGCCACAGCATTTCGACGCAGTCGTGATCGGTACGGGACAGGGCGGTGCGCCGTTGGCCGTGCGCCTTGCCCGAAGCGGCCGCCGAACCGCCGTCATCGAACGCGCGGAGTTTGGCGGAACCTGTGTGAACGTCGGCTGCACGCCGACCAAATCGTATGTGGCGAGCGCCCGCGCGGCGCATGTCGCGCGCCACGCGGGCGAACTCGGCGTGCAGGTGGGTTCGATCAACGTCGATCTCGCGGCGGTCAAGGCGCGCAAGGACCGGATCATCGGCGAGTCGCGCGGCGGCGTCGAAAAATGGCTGCGCGGCACCGAAAACATGACCGTATTCAACGGTCATGCGCGCTTCACCGGCGCGCATACGCTCGCCGTCACCGGCCTCGACGGCCAACTGCTCGCGGAACTGGGCGCCAACGAAATCTTCATCAACACCGGCACGCGCGCGGCCGTGCCGCCGCTCGACGGCATCCAGCGGATCCCGTACTACACGAACTCCACGCTGCTCGAACTGAGCGAATTGCCGGATCATCTGGCGATCGTCGGCGGCAGCTATATCGCGCTCGAATTCGCTCAGGTGTTTCGCCGCTTCGGCAGCCGCGTGAGCGTGCTCGTGCGCGGCGAGCGCGTGCTCAATCGCGAGGACGCGGATTGCTCGGAGTCGGTGCGCAAGGTGCTCGAGCGCGACGGCGTCGAGTTTCATTTCGGCGTGCAGCCGACGCGGGTCGAGCCGCATCCGCATCGCGCGAACGAGGTTTGCATCGGCTTCGAGCAGAACGTGCCGGCGCTCGAAGCCTCGCACCTGCTGTTCGCGACCGGCCGCAAGCCGAATACCGACGACCTCGGCCTCGACGCCGCCGGCATCGGAACGGACCGGCACGGCATGATCGCCGTCGACGGCCAACTGCGCACGAACGTGCCGGGCGTCTGGGCGATCGGCGACGTCAATGGGCGCGGCGCTTTCACGCATACCTCCTACGACGACTATCAGATCGTCGCGGCCAATCTGCTCGACGGCGGCTCGCGCAGCGCCGACACGCGGATCATGGCGTACGCGGTGTTCGTCGATCCGCCGCTCGCGCGCGTCGGCCTGTCGGAAGAGGACGTGCGTCGCAGCGGCCGGCAGGCGCTGATCGCGACGCTGCCGATGTCGCGCGTGGGCCGCGCGCGCGAGCGCGGTGAAACCGACGGCTTCATGAAAGTGCTCGCCGACGCGCACAGCCGGCAGATTCTCGGCGCGGCGATTCACGGCATCGAAGGCGACGAGGCGATCCACACGTTCATCGACATCATGACGGCGGGCGCACCGTATCCCACGCTGCAATTCGCGATGCACGTGCATCCGACGATCAGCGAACTCGTGCCGACCCTGCTCGACGGTCTCAAGCCGATGCCGTGAGCGCGCCCGCGAGCGCCGCGGACGGAATTGCCCACGACCGGCGCGGCAGCCCATCTCGCGCGCATCGACAAAGCCTTGCCGCGTCGCCGATAATCGGCAACGGCGCGGCTCGTCCGTCATGCGCGGGCGGGCTGTGCGCTCAACCGCATTCATCTCGGGGACTCGCAGCATGGGCAAGGGACGCGTCGAAGCCTTCAGCGATGGCGTAATCGCCATCATCATCACGATCATGGTGCTCGAACTGAAGGTGCCCGAAGGCCACGATCTCGCGGCGCTGCGCCCGGTCATTCCCGTGTTCTGCGCCTACGTGCTGAGCTTCATCTACGTCGGCATCTACTGGAGCAATCACCATCACATGCTGCATGCGGTGCAGAAGGTCAACGGCAAGGTGCTGTGGGCCAACCTGCATCTGCTGTTCTGGCTGTCGCTGCTGCCGGCCGTCACGCACTGGCTCGGCGAAAGCCATCTGGCCGCGTGGCCGAGCGCGCTGTACGGCGTCGTGCTGTTCATGTCCGCGATCGCCTATTTCTTCCTGACCCGCACGCTGATCCACGAGCACGGCCGCGACTCGACGCTCGCGAGAGCGCTCGGCGGGGACTTCAAGGGCAAGGTCTCGGTGGTTCTCTATCTGCTCGGCATCGGGCTCGCGTTCGTCGAGCCGTGGGCGTCGGCCACGCTTTATGCGCTCGTCGCCGCGTGGTGGCTCGTGCCGGACCGGCGTATCGAGCATCTGCTGGAGGGCTGAGCATGCTGCTCGCGCTGAAGCTCGTGCTGGTGCCGGCGTTTCTTGCCGCGCTGACGGCCGCCGCGCGGGCGTGGGGGCCGTCGGTCGCGGGATGGCTCGCCGGGCTGCCGGTCGTCGCCGGACCGATCGTGCTGCTGCTCGCGCTCGAACGCGGGCCGGGGTTCGCGGCGCAGGCATCGGTGGCGTCGATTGCGGCGATCGTCGCGGCGGAAGCGTTCAATCTCGCGTATGCGTGGACCTGCCGGCGCTTCGGCTGGCCGGTTGCGCTGGTCGCCGGCCTGGCCGGCTGGTTCGGCTCGG